>NZ_JACJQS010000030.1:0-59764 GCF_014696755.1 Anabaena sp. FACHB-1391
GAGCCGAACTCATTCCACAAGTCAGAGCGTAGTTGTCCTAAACGCAAAGCAATTAAATCAAGTTCGTTAGATTTCCAAGTATTTAGTTTTTTAGTCCCTAAAATGGCGATTCTGGTAACGGTTAACTGATTTTTAACTTTGAGTTTCATAGTCTAGACTCACTACCTTCTATTAAATCACATTGGCTACTATTTGGCTCATAAATATTTTGTTTTTCGGCTATTTTTTCCTTGTCAGCCCCCACAAGCGATTGTCTTGGAGTGATAGCTGAATTGTTTATAAACTTGTTCTGGAGTTAGGTATTTCATCTCGCGTTTAAATACGATTAACCCCAATATACTACGTTATTTTGAGATTAAATCCCAAGACCATTAAAAATGCACAAACTCCAAAAAAGGGGCTTGTGCATTTAAAATTATAGAACGGGCGAGGAGGGATTCGAACCCCCGACACCGTGGTCCGTAGCCACGTGCTCTAGTCCACTGAGCTACACACCCTTGACTTACAACCTTGACTTACAAGATTTATAATAACACACACTTTCCCAATTATGCAAGATCATTTTTCAAATTCTTTTTCGTTAACCCATTTGGATGCTCAAGGAGAGGCTCAAATGGTTGATATATCAGGTAAAACAGCCACTATTCGTCAAGCGGTGGCCACTGGTAAGGTGCGGATGTTACCTGAGACTTTCGCTGCTATTCAAGCGGGAAACACCCCTAAAGGTGATGTTTTAGCAACGGCTAGGTTGGCGGGAATCATGGCCGCTAAACAAACAGCTAATTTAATTCCTCTCTGTCACCCCTTACCTTTACAGAAAATTACCGTTGAGATTATCCCTGATGCCCAACTACCTGGTTATCAAATTGATGCTACTGTGAAAACTCAGGCGGAAACTGGTGTGGAAATGGAGGCTTTAACAGCGGTGTCTATTGCTGCTTTAACTTTGTACGATATGGCTAAAGCGTTAGAAAAAACGATTCAAATTGAAGCGATTCATTTAGTTAGTAAAACAGGTGGAAAGTCTGGAGATTGGGGATAGTGGGCATTTGTTGAATAAATCAGTACACTATTATTTGTTAGGACATTTGCCGTACACTAAAGATTTACACATCACATTTATTGTGTAAGAAGTATCATGACTCACTCAATGGCTAGAAACAGCCCAGAAAAATCCTTGCGTTCCAAATCAGAAAGATTAGAAGCCCGTATCAGTCCACAGAATAAAGACCAGATTATTCAGGAACATGAAATCATGGTTTTAAGCAGAAAAGACCAAGAGGTTTTTGTAGAAGCACTGTTTAATCCACCAGAACCCAGTAACAAGTTACGGCTTGCGGCTCAACGCTATAAAAAGAATATGGGTGTAGTAAGTGCAATTAACAGATAATTTTGATGCTTTTAATCATTATTTAATAGAGCCGCTAAAAAAAAAGCATACTTTTTATGAGCATTATCAATTCATTTGCTTTCCTGATTATTCTCATCGGCTTTTTTTGATGATGGAAACGATAGCTAAGATGATCAATTCCGATTAAATAAATTTACTCAAAAACTACCGTTCTATTGCCATAAACTAAAACGCGATTTTGTAAATGTAATCTTACCGCTCTTGCTAAGACAATTCTTTCTAAATCTTTCCCTTTTCTGATTAAATCATTCACTTCATCTCGATGACTTACCCGCACCACATCCTGTTCTATAATTGGTCCTGCATCCAATTCAGGTGTAGCATAATGGGCTGTTGCACCAATAATTTTTACACCCCTTTCAAAGGCTCGATGATAGGGATTAGCACCAACAAAGGCGGGTAAAAATGAATGATGAATATTAATAATTTGCGGGAATTTTGCAATAAAATCTGCACTAACTATTTGCATATATTTGGCTAAAACCACTAAATCAATTTTGTATTCATGCAGTAATTCTAGTTGTTTAATTTCCTGTTCTTGTTTATTTTCTTTAGTTATAGGTATATAATGGTAATCAATGCCAAATTGTTTAACTACCGCTTGTAAATCGGGATGATTACTCATAATTAAAGGAATCTCTGCATGAAATTCTTTTGCGCGATGTCTCCAAATTAAATCAAGTAAACAATGATCTTGACGACTTACCCAAATGGCAATGCGGGGAAGAGTATCAGAAAAGTGTAATTCCCATTTTGCATTTAAAGGTTGAGCGATAGCATTAAAAGCAGGAGCAATTAAATCTTTAGGTAAATTGAATCCTTTTAATTGCCATTCTATGCGATTCAGAAATAATCCGGCTTCAAAGTCTGTATGTTGATCTGCATGAGTAATATTGCCACCATTAGCATAAATGAAATTGGCAAATTTAGCTACTAATCCTCTTTGATCTGGGCAAGAAATTAATAAGGTTGCTGTTTGTTTTGTCATGGCAGGTTTGGTTTAGGTAGGATAGGTAATGGTTTTACATTAGTCTTTTCTTGTATTTGTTTCCATTCTGATATGTCTCGATTGACTGCATTAAAAAAATCCTTGGAAACTAACAATAATTTGAGATTTTGATTAGCATCAGCTTGAGCATATAAGAACCGATTATTAAACTCAGCTTTACCTAAAATCAATTGATAGTTTTGTTTATTTTTCAGTTGAATATCAATAGTCGCTACAGGTTTATCTAAACCAAATTCTGGTAATTCAGTGGGTAAAACTGATACTGTTCTTTCAATTTTACCATCAACTAACAAATCCATCAAGTAAGAAACAATTGCATCATTTGCCGGTGCTGATATGGGAGATTTGATTTCCCATTCAGGTTTTTTAGTTGTATTCCTTTTTTCTAGTTTTAATGTTGTACTTTTGGCTTTAATTGTTAAAGATTGGACATCGTTAGCAGTAAAGGAGAAAATTTTCTGTTTTTGGGCTTTTATTTCTGTTGGTTGAGTTTTTCCTTTAATTTCATAGAAATATACAAAACTCCCTAAACCCAGAGCTAAAAGTATTAAAATCCAAGTCGTTTTTGGCAATTTCATATTGATAACCAATTAATAAAATCATTTAGTTAATGAGAAATTAAAACCGCTTTTCGCCATTTTTGCACTGAGTTAATTATATAGATACGCTGGCTATATTTTAACATTTCTACCGTGATAATTTCCTCTCTAATTTTACATTTTTCAAGTAGATTAGCGCGAAAAGTCCCTGCTAATAAACCGCACTTTACTGGGGGTGTCAGCAATTCTCCATTCAAGTCTACCACAATATTACCAATACAGGTTTCTGTTATTTCACCTCTTTCATTCCACAATAAAACATCATCACAATCAGGAAAAGGGGCTTTTGCTATTTCATAAACTTGGCGATTTGTTGTTTTATGATACAAAAATATATTATTGGATTGAATCGGTGTGCAACACATACCTAGTTTGACAAGTTCATGATTATTTACAGGCAATAAAGGTATTGTTTGATATATAATTTCACCCTGGGAATCTAATAATAACCGTAGTTTATAATCTTGATTGTAAAATGATTTTGTTAATTGATCAAGTTGAGTTTTGACATTATTTATATTCACATTAAAACCAAAGTAATTTGCTGAATCTTGTAACCGTTGTAAATGATAATTCAATACAAAATAACCATTTTGAGGTTGCCATAAAATTGTTTCTAAAAGTGAGAAATCTGGTTGATTTAATGTGAGAACTTGGGCTTTAATCTGACATTCTTGATATTCGTCACTACTCACAGAATCCCAGACAATTCCTCCTCCAACTCCATACTCTGCTTGCTTATTTTCTTTATCAATTAATACAGTGCGAATAGCAACATTAAATTGGGCTTGACGTTGGGGACTAATAAAACCAATACAGCCAGTATAAATACGGCGCGGTGTATTTTCCAATTCCTGAATAATCTCCATCGTCCGGGCTTTAGGTGCGCCGGTAATAGAAGCGCAGGGAAATAACGCGCCCATAATTTCACTCATGGAAGCTGTAGTTTTGGCTGTAACAGTAGATGTCATTTGCCAAACTGTGGGATATTTCTCGACATTAAATAAACTGGGAACTTTGACTGTATTAATATTAGCTACTCGTCCGATATCATTGCGAATCATATCCACAATCATCACATTTTCCGCGCGGTTTTTTTCGGAAAAATGTAGTTGATTAGCAATATCATGATCTGCTACTAATGTTAAACCTCTAGCTGCTGTTCCTTTCATGGGACGCGAGGTTAAGTGATGATCATCAAGATGAAAAAAAAGTTCAGGGGAAGCGGAACAAATAGCAAAGTTATCAATATCAACATAAGCCCCATAATCTGCTTTTTGTGCTTGCACTAATTTCAGAAATAATTCCCAAGTATCACCACTAAAAGGTGCATTTAAACGTAATGTATAATTGACTTGATAAGTTTCCCCCAAGGAAATATATTTTTTAATTTTACTAATGGCTTGATGATATTCTTCTTCACGTACTGAAGGTGTCCAATTAAGTTTATATTCACCAGCTAAGGTAGGTTTTGGTAAATCAATAATTTCTGGTTTTTTATATAATCCAAACCAGAGTAACGGAAATGAACAAGGAGAATGGGTTTTTAGTATCGAATCAAAAGCTGTTGAAGCTTCGTAACTAATAAAACCCGCCCCATATATTTGATGTTTAGCAATCAAATCATTCACGAGTTGCAATTTGGTAACAACTTGATCAATACTATTAGTTTGGATGATTTCATCAGGATCTTGAAAGCAAAGCCAATGCTTTAGTTTAGCATCATGAATTACTAATTTATTTTTCATCTACGTTTCCACCAAATAATAAAACCTGTTAGCAACCCCAGTAAAGGTAATAAAAACACAGCAGATATTGTTAACAAGTTAGCTTCCCGATTTGATATAATAATCCGGCGATTTTTTGGTTGTTTAGGACGAATTGACAGAAGTTTTTCATCCTGTTGACTTAACCAACTAACCGTATTTAAAAAGACATCTCCATTTAACTGTTGTTCAAATAAACTATCAGTGGCAAAATTTGAGTTTCCGAATACTACTAACCGTGATTCTTTAGCAGTATTTCGGGAAGTTTTGGCAGTTGGAATTGCAGTTGGAATTGCAGTTGGAATTGGAGTTGGGGAAGTTTTGGCAGTTGCAGTTGGAGTTGGGGAAGTTTTGGCAGTTGGAATTGGAGTTGGGGAAGTTTTGGCAGTTGGAATTGGGGAATTTGATAATTTTCTAGTTAATGCTACTCCTAAAGTTAAAGGTCCTTTTAAGTCTTTATCTTCATTAAACTCTAGTTTTTCACTTTTTTGATCACTTTCTGCCCAACTATTAGGATAGGGTTTAGTTTTTAATAAAACCATAGACTCAACACCAGAGACAGGATCAATTTCCAGAGGACGAGTTAATGGATATACAGAAATATTATTGGCAAAATCTTTAGTAATAGGATGCTGTCCATATTCTGTCACCAAAATAGTAGCCGGTCCTAGTTGCAAACTTTCTCCAGAATTATCAATGACCAAGCGATTATCTAAACGCACACCCCACTCTTTCAGAAGAGTATCTATTTTCGGGTTGGTGTTGGGATCAATCATCAATAATAAGTTACCACCACGATTAAGATAATTTTGTAACGTTGTAACTTCTCCCGTCAATAATTCTTTTTGGGGTCCAGCTACAATTACAACATCAGCATCATTAGGAACTTGAGGACGTTCTGCTAAATTCAAAGTTGATGTAGTAAAGTTTTTATCAGTTAAGCCCTGTATTGCTTTAGAAATTGCCCCTTTACTACCGGAAAGTGGGTGTTCACTATGTCCTTGAAGAAAGTAAACTTTAGCCGTTTTAGGATTGATCATTTGTTGTAAACGATTAGTTAATTTTATTTCTGATAGTCGTTCATCCTCACTAATTATTTGTACTAATTGCCGTTTTGTTTGAAATTCTAGATAAACTTCGCCATAATCTTTAACACCAAATCTGTCTACTAGTCCTGGTTTTAATTCAGGATCAACATACTCAAATTTAAACTTGTTACTTTGACGATGATAGTTATCTAATAATTCCTGATCTTGGGAATTTTTTTCTTTAGTAAATAACCAAACTTTCATTGTTTCGGGTAAATTACTGACTAATTCCCTGGATTGAGGTGATAAAGTAAATAGTTGAGTATCTGTTAAGTCTAGACGCAGGTGGTAACGAATACCTAAAAAGTTAATTAATCCTAATATAACTAATACGGACAAAGTTGCGATTAAGGCATTAGTAGTAGATTGGGTAGAACGCTTTTGCCACCATTTACTTTGTTGGGTTTGTACTACTACCCACAAGGCACAAATAACTGCACCTGTTATTATTAATGATAGGGGGATTATTCCTGAATTTACTGATGTTAAACGAATGGTTAAACCAGCGGTGATCAAGAATGGTCCTAGCCAAAATATAAGTTTCCAAAGTTTGTTTTTATTCATTTTTTATTCATTATTTATAGGAGAGAATAATCAAGAGAAAATAACTAGTGACGTTGAAAGCGAAGTGCATCAATTGATTGGGCTGTGAGAAAAATACCTAAGATAATGTAACTGGCAAATAAAATCAAGCCGCTGGTATCGAAAATTCCTTGAATCAGGGTATTGTAATGTTTGAGGAGGGATAGATGACTAACTGCTTCACCAATTGGACTGGGAATGGTTTTGGCAATTAAATCAACAAATAACAGCAAAATAACTATGGCAAAGGTGAGGACTGCCGATAAAATTGTACTATCTGTTAATGAGGAAATAAACATTCCTAATGATAAAATTGCTGCTGCTAGTAAGAGTAATCCTAAGTGACCCAGCAAGGGAATTGTGGGTGATATGGGAGGAGTGGAATTGGATAAAGCGATCGCTTCAAATCCCATTAAAGGTAAAATCATTGTCAATAAAAATGTTAATACTCCTAATAATTTGCCTACGGCTACAGCCCAGTTGGTAACTGGTGATGTGGCTAATAGTTCTAAAGTTCCTCGTTTGCGTTCTTCGGCGTAGAGTCCCATTGACAAAATCGGCAAGATAAATAACATTAACCATCCCATTCTATCTAAAAATGCCCGCACAAATTCATAAGGAACATCTATTATTGGTGCTGGAAATCCAGGCTGCTGCCCTTGTAAATCATAACCAGAAACTGTAACTAAAATTCCTTCTGGTCCCAATAAAATCATGACGAAAAATAAACCTGCTAAAAACCAAAATGCACTGGCTATGCCATAAGCTAATGGGGAAACAAAATAACTCTGTAGTTCTCGACGGTAAATGGCAATAATATTGGCGATGACTATACCCATTTATGCAGCTTCTCCTTCTTCGATTTCTGAGTTTATATTTGTGGGTAAATTCTTTTCTGTTGTGGTTAATTCTAAGAAAACATCTTCTAGTGTTGCACTAATACGACGCATTTCATATAAACCAAAGCCAGCCCGAATTAAAGCAGTAGCAATTTCTTTTCCTGGTTCTTCTCCCTGCTGTAATATTACCCGTAAATAAGTATGATCTTCTAGCAAATGTTGATGGTTAGGCATTGATTCTACTAAACTCACGCCAGATATATTTTGTAACATTTGTTTGGCTAAAGGTGCTTCTCCTGTAATTTCTAATTCATATCCTGCCCCACCTGTTAATTGTGTCATTAGATTTTCTGGGGTATTAGTTGTCACTATTTGTCCGCGATTAATAATGGCAACTCGGCTACAGGTCATACTCACTTCCGGGAGAATATGTGTAGAGAGAATAATAGTGTGTGTTCCTGCTAAACTTTTAATTAAGTTGCGTACTTCCGTAATTTGTCGGGGATCAAGTCCCACTGTAGGTTCATCAAGAATAATAGCTGGAGGATCATGAACGATCGCTTGGGCAATACCAACCCTTTGCCGATAACCTTTCGAGAGTTTACGAATAATGACTTGGCGCTTCTCCTCTAGGTTACATCTCTTTATAGCTGCTGTTACTTTTTTCGAGCGATCGCCTGAAGAAACTCCTTTAATTCTCGCTACAAAGTGTAAAAATCCTTCTACCGTCATTTCTGGATATAAGGGTGGTGTCTCTGGTAAGTAGCCAATGCGCTGACGCACAAGCAAAGAATTATCATGGACATCATAACCGTCAATTTTCGCTGTCCCACTGCTGGCAGGTAAATAACCGGCTAAAATTCGCATGGTTGTGGTTTTACCGGCACCGTTTGGACCTAAAAACCCTAAAATTTCCCCTGGTTCAACGCTAAAAGTAACATCAGTAATTGCTGTTGTTGAACCATAAGTTTTAGTAAGATGCTCAACTTCAATCATTTGCATAAATCATAATAATACCTAAACAATCTTAGCTAAATTTGAGATTTTAGATTGATGAGTTTTCTGTTATTTTTAATTTTTAATTGATTTATGCCTCATCTAAAATTAGTAACAAGATAACCTAGTATGGAATGGATAAAATCATGAGAGTTTGGCTGCTATGCTTTTTTGTACTGTTTGCTGCGGCGGAGTTTTTTAAGTGGTTGCGAGCTTTTTCTATACCTTTGCCCATATATATTTTAGCGGGTGCATTTTTAGCCGTCGCTTCCAACTATGATAAGATTTTTGGTGATAAACTTAACCAAAACCTGATAAATCCTGACAAACCAGAGATTAAATAGGGTTTGCTGATAGGTTGCATCGTGTAGCCATAAAAGTCTTGCGGCGGAGTATTATATATTCGCCGAAAACTTTTCACAGATCCTCTTAATCCATAATTACCTGAATTTGATCAAGTTGATTAATTACCACATCTGCACCTTGAACATGATCTGCTTTACCAATCCAAGTAATACCAATACAGCCAGCAGCTTTAGCATCACGCGCCATTTGCATATCACCCACAGAATCACCTATCATTAAAGTCGCTCCTGGCTCTACTCCCAAAGCTTGACAAGCTTCTAAAAACAGTATTGGATCTGGTTTACTAGGACCATCATCAACACCCTTTTCTAGCTGTAAATAATTACTTAACTGATGAGTTCTTACAAATGTCTGTACCTCTTCAGTGGTTGCTGCTGACAGAATCCCCAATTTTAACCCCGCTACTGACAAAGACTTTAATACCTCCAAACTCCCCACAAATAAAGGTGAAGGAGTTTTACTAACATATCGGTCAGCCTCATTTATTGCTTGACGGGCAATTTTTAAAGACTCAAACCATCCCCTCCCGGTTTCCGCAATATAGGCCGCTGCTGCAATTTCTGTTTCTCGACGACTGGCTACTGATATTAAACCCGCTGGATCTAAGAAATCACCGTTAATACCAAAAGCCATTAACAATGGTTCGCCAATACCAGGAATTTGCGCGTCTATCATCCTCGCTGCTTTTTGTCCTAGTGTTCTTAAATATGCCTCAGAATCTTCTAAAGTGCCGTTTTTATCAAATAAAATTGCTTCGATACGGTAAAACGCCGTGTTTTGACATTTAATAGTTACCAAAATATCTCACCCTAGTCATATTCAAGGTAAAAAAAAGGGGGGTGTCCCCTCTTGATCATACAACGATCTCAGTTATAATTACTTATAACTATAAATCTATTATTCTTCAGTCGCTGGGGGAATTTCTTCCTCGGCCACAGCTTCCACAACTGCAACTTCTTCAGCTATGGTTTCTTCAGATCCGGCTTCCAGCGGTGCTACTTCTGTCGGTGTGGTAATACCTTGCTGTTTAGCAAGCAGTTGTTCCCGATACTTAGCTGCCATTTCTTCAGCCTTGTCATAAACCAAATCACGGTTTTTGATCATGTCACCAGGTTCGGGTTCCAACTGTTTAGTAGACAGCGAAATCCGTCCCCTTTCTGCATCCAAGTCAATGATCATAACTTTAACTTCATCATTGACATTGAATACGCTATGGGGAGTGTCAATATGCTCCTGGGAAATCTCCGAAATATGTAGTAGTCCGCTTACACCACCAATATCAATAAAAGCACCATAAGGTTTGATACCGCGAACCGTACCAATGACTACTTCGCCAACTTCTAAACGGTTCATCTTGCGCTCAACTAGCGCCCGACGATGGGAGAGAACTAAGCGGTTACGCTCTTCATCTACTTCTAGGAATTTCAAAGGTAGTTCTTCACCTACCAAATCTTCCTTGGGTTTGCGAGTGCTAATATGAGAACCGGGGATAAAGCCGCGCAGTCCTTCAATTCGCACTAATGCACCACCACGGTTGGTTGCGAAAACGCCAGAACGGACAGTAGCATCTTCTGCTTGTAACTGCCGTACCCGTTCCCAAGCACGCATATACTCAATCCGACGAATTGAAAGGGTGAGCTGACCATCTTCATTTTCATCGGTAAGGATGAAAAATTCCCGCGTTTCGTTTGATTGTAAGACTTCTTCCGGGGCATCTACCCGGTTAATAGACATTTCTTGTATGGGTATATATGCTGCGGTTTTCGCACCTATGTCAATCAGAGCGCCGCGCGGCTCTATACTGAAAACTGTACCCGGTACGACATCACCAGGGCTGAAGTGATAGTCGTATTTATCAAGTAGAGCAGCGAAATCTTCGAGAGTAAATCCAATTTCTGTAGCGGTTAAATTCTGATTGACCATGCTAATGTGTTCCTGGTTCTAGTCTCCGTAAAGGTTTTGTCATAAATTCGGTGCATAAGTAAGCAGTCGGAGAACCGTCTGCACTTACATTTCTGTCTTATCCTAGCTTAGAATAGCTAATCTTAACACATATCAACTTCCAGATATAGGATTATATCATATTTAGGGAAGAGGGAAAAGGGAAAAGGGAGCAGGTGATATCTGAGTTTTAATTCCCACATTCCGCACTTCATTGTGTAGTACAGGCACGAGTGTAATAAGTAGCAGAAATAGTTTAAATACAAACACATAGTTCAGTTGGTAATAAATATAGGCAGTAATATAATGATTGCCAACGAATTCAAATTAATAAGGTGTTGACAATAAATGCTGTTTTGTGTACTATAATTCTGAAATTACTTAGGAATTGCTGAATAAACCTAAAACCATCAGAAAAATTAAAGTATTAATCATGATAATAATAAATAATTCGGATAGCACAACAAAAGAATTAAAGCCTACCATACTTATATGTGGCTATACTGGTTCGGGAAAGACAAGTTTAATACAAAGTATTTTTGGTACACAAACAGTACCTGATAA
The DNA here is from genome assembly GCF_014696755.1 of Anabaena sp. FACHB-1391. Lineage (NCBI taxonomy): Bacteria > Bacillati > Cyanobacteriota > Cyanophyceae > Nostocales > Nostocaceae > Anabaena > Anabaena sp. FACHB-1391. Next base: position 11,162 of record NZ_JACJQS010000030.1, read on the forward strand.
TCAAATTGGCCACGATAGTCCAATGACAAGAGAATTTATTAAATACCTGAACGAATTCATCGACATTTGGGATTCTAGGGGGCTGGAAGTGGCAGATAATGAGAAAGATTTTGTTGATAGAACAAGAAAATTGATTACTGATATCCAAAAGAAAAATAATCCTGAAAATCAGATTCATGTAGTTTGGTATACTATCCAAGGATCAGGAGCAAGGGTAACTTCTACAGACCTTGAACTGATTCAATCCATATTTAAAAATGTTATTGTTGTGATTACCAAAACTGATATTACTCAGTCAAAGCAGCTTACACCCATGATTCAAAAGCTACAGCATAATGGTATAGAAAGGGAAAATATACTCCCAGTTTTTGTCTATCAGAAAGATGAAGATAGTGAAGATAGTGAAAATGACGAAAATAAGGAAAAAGAAAAAAGGGAAAAAAGCAAGCAGTCTCTCCTTAAACTACTCAATAGAACTCTTACACTAATGCCAAGTGCGTACAAAGATGCTTTCGAGAGCGCACAAATGCTTGACTTGGATAACAAAATAAAGAAAGCTCAATCTATTATTCATGGTTGTGCAACAGCCGCGTCAATTGCATCTGCTGACCCTATTCCGGTTAAAGATTCTGTGATAATCACAACAATTCAGACAGGAATGATTGTGTCTTTAGCTACTGTGTATGGTTTGCCTAAAGAAGTAGCTAATACAGCAGTAGCTGCATTTGTAGCTCAAGCTGCTGGTACTGCTGCTGTGACAAGCTTGCTAAAATTGTTCCCAGGAGGAGGAAATATTATTCAGGCTACAGTAGCTTTTACTTTAACTCAAGCAGTTGGGCAAGCAGTTAGTGCTTATATGATTGAATGCTGTAAGGCTCTTATTGGAGAGGGCAGTCCACCTAAATTTATACTAAAAGATTTCAACAGTTTTTTTCAAAACTTAGGAAATACTGATATATAACAGATATATCCAAATATACGTAGAGATGTTTTATAGAAAGTCCCTACGTATTTTATTAGGGTATATATATATTTGATGTTTGAACCCACATTCCACATCAATAGAATGATAGGACTTTGCTGAAGGTATTGTATGATAATCCTAGAATTATTTGGGTAAAATTTTAACTAATCTTCAGTTCATAAATCCTGATTTTATCCTACTTTTGCAAATTAAATCCAAAATGCCTAAACTGCTAAAGCTAACCATAATTAGTATCTTTGTAAGTATCATCATAGCTATAATCTTCTTTACGTACCAGGCAGTATCAGATCAACAGTGGATACCAGTGCGTGGTGGTATACCATTTGGAATCAGCGGCATGACTTTGATACATCAACCAATTCAAAAACCAAGCCAGATGCTAGATTTGATGATTGTCCATGATAATAAACAACCCAATCAAGGACGTTTAGCAATAATTAGCATTAATAATAACAAGCAATTAAAGTATTTTCCCTTAAAGTGGCCAAGTGAAATTAATCTACCTCTTGATTTAGAGGCTTTAGCTTCTATTCCTGGAACAAATAACCTAGAATTTATTACTGTAACGAGCGCTGGAAAGGCATATCATCTGAAATTAGATGCCCAAAAACAGCATTTATTCATTCTCAGAGAATTTGATCTACCTGATATTACTAAAAATAGTAACTTTGAATCTTTCGGGTTACAAAATATTGATGGTAAATTAATACCAATTTGGGCGCATCGAGGAGAAAGTGAAGAACCAGCCAAAATTTATTGGGGAATACTGGATTTAACAAAATATCAAATCAATCTTGCAGGTACGGCTGATTTTCAAGTACCTTTTCCTGGTGGTAATGTGCGCCATATTTCTGATATCAAAGTAGATAATGCGGGGATTGTCTATATTTCCGCAGCCAGTGATGCAGGTAATGACGGACCCTTTGAGTCTGCCGTATATGTTGCTGGTTACTTAGGCTCGTTTGGTAATAAAATATTTTGGCGACAAAATGATAAACTTTTTCCTATCTATCGAGATCATCATCACAAAATTGAAGGTTTAGAACTTATACCTGGTGTAACAGGTGGTGTAATTTTGGGTACAGATGATGAAAATCTGGGTTCTTATGTGTACATGATAGGTAACTGACAAAATAATTGGTAATTGCATTCGCTCAACAGCATCTTGAACAGTTAAACCCAAAATCCGTTGCTACTATGATCAGTAACAACGGATATTATTAGCATATATTCCCTTATAAATCGGGAATAACTAACTACTTATCTTTTTTCTCAAAACGGGGGGGTTCGCGGAAGGCGATCGCAAAAAAGAGAACACCGATGGCGAGGGTTAAAATCAAGATGTAAGCAACACTTTCCATATTTTTCAGATCCTGCCTGTTGAGCCAGTAATTTTAGTTGACCAAGCCAGGGAAAAAGCATGAAGTAGATATTTTCCACTTCATACCTCATCCAAGTTTTAAGCTTCCTTACGACGAGTTGACTTGTCGCCCACTTTCTGGAACAGACCCCATTCAACTTGTTCTTCTTCAATTTCTACACCGGCAAATACATCACGGTAGATAGTCCGTGAACCGTGCCACAGGTGACCAAAGAAGAATAATAAAGCGAATACAGCATGACCGAAAGTAAACCAACCTCTGGGAGAAGTACGGAATACACCGTCAGAGTTCAAAGTTTCTCTGTCAAATTCAAAGATCTCGCCACCTTGAGCTTTCCGGGCGTACTTCTTGACATCAGCGGGGTCTGTGAAGGTTTGACCATTCAGATTACCACCGTAGAAGCTGACAGTCACGCCAGTTTGTTCAAAGCTATATTTAGATTCTGCCCGACGGAAGGGGATGTCAGCACGGACAACACCATCTTTATCGGTCAAAATTACGGGGAAAGTTTCAAAGAAGTTAGGTAAACGACGAACTGTTAATTCCCGGCCTTCGGCATCTGTGAACACAGCGTGACCTTGCCAAGATTCAGCAATACCATCACCTTTCACCATTGGTCCTGTACGGAATAGACCACCTTTCGCGGGGCTATTACCAACGTAATCGTAGAATGCTAATTTTTCAGGAATTTTCGCCCAAGCTTCAGACAAAGTAGCGCCTTCGGACACACTGGTTTGCACACGACGCTGAATTTCTTGACGGAAGTAGCCTTGATCCCACTGATAGCGGGTAGGTCCAAATAGTTCTATGGGGGTAGCAGCGTTACCGTACCACATAGTTCCAGCAACGACGAAAGCAGCGAAGAATACTGCCGCGATACTGCTGGAAAGTACGGTTTCAATATTACCCATCCGTAGGGCTTTGTAGAGCCTTTCGGGGGGTCTAACTGTGAGGTGGAATAAACCAGCGATAATACCGACTACACCAGCTGCAATGTGGTGAGCAACAATGCCACCGGGGTTAAAGGGGTTAAACCCAGCCGGACCCCATTCTGGTGCTACTGGCTGAATACTGCCAGTGATTCCGTAAGCATCAGATACCCACATTCCTGGACCAAAGAGTCCAGTTTGGTGGAAAGCGCCAAAACCAAAACAAAGTAAACCGGATAAAAACAGGTGAATACCAAACATTTTTGGCAAGTCTAGGGCAGGTTCACCTGTGCGAGGATCTCTAAAGAGTTCTAAATCCCAGAAAACCCAGTGCCACACGGCAGCCAAGAATAATAAACCCGAGAGAACGATGTGAGCCGCAGCAACGCCTTCAAATGACCAGAAACCGGGGTCTACTGCTGTACCACCGGTTACACTCCAACCACCCCAAGATTCGGTCACGCCTAAACGTGCCATAAAGGGAAGTACGAACATCCCTTGTCGCCACATGGGGTTAAGAATTGGATCACTAGGGTTATAAACGGCTAGTTCGTACAATGCCATTGAACCAGCCCAACCAGCTACTAAAGCTGTGTGCATTAAGTGTACAGAAATCAGCCGACCTGGATCGTTCAGAACGACTGTATGTACTCGATACCAAGGTAGTCCCATTAACTACAAGCCTCCTGGATAGTTATGTTGACAAAGCAATTTTGTGACTGAGGTTCAAAAAAGGCGGAAATCACCATTTTTGAAGAATCTCCGAGTTTTTTTATTGCTGATTTTGAGTTTGGCAATGCTGACGACTTACCATAGCTTGATTCTTTTGTCAAGAACTTGCTATGGGAGTGTTTGAGCAATCGCTAAACAAAAATGAGAATATTTTAAAAAGTGTAACTATTGATGGCACGCTTTGCAAGCGTTTCCATCCTTGAGGTTACGGAGTTTGTGGTTTGAATGTCGCTATCAGTCGCCAGAAATGCTGATTATAACCTCATCTATCTGGAAAGCTGAAGTTTTTTAAGTCCACTATTCCAGGATAAAACTAAATTGGGGTTTTACCAGGCGATCGCTCCTTGAATAATTACCAGTTTTATTTCAGACTCAGTTTACGCGGGTAAATTCTGGCTATTGGGGAACAATAGACGCAAGTGATCAACCACAACTATGAAACTAACAGATCATCTCTGGCTAAAGCGAATAAATACATAATAAAGCAGAATCTAATAAGTAGTAGAGAAAACATCAGAAAATATAATTATTTATTATAGATTTATAATAGTTTGTCCGCTTCATGATCAAGATTTAGATATTAAGGCAGAAAAGTTATGGCAGTGCCGATGGTCTGAATTATAATTCAGATGTGCAGCATGGGTCAAATCAAAAATTGCCCAGAAATAGCATGATCACGGAACTTACACGATGAACACCAAAACCAAAATTGACTGTCCTGTTTGCGGGTATCAAGGAATTGATGGTCATATCTGTCCTAGTTGCGACACTGATATTTCTCTAATTCGCTCTTTGGAGGAATTGCCCCAGCGCCCAAAATCTTGGACAAGAGAAATCGCCATTTTAATGCTGATGATAGGTATTACTATCGGTGCTGGGGGCAGTTTTTTCTCCCTGCAAACAGCTTTGTATACTGCGACTATCCCCAATCGTACTCCTAAAGTTACTAGTAGTCCCAACCCCAGTCCACAGATAATTACTACTACTCCAAAGAAGCCGCCAATACTAGCCACTTATAATGTAAAATCAGGAGATACTCTCAGTAGTATTGCTGGAAAGTTGTGTAGTAAACCTACTGATTGGCAATTAATAGTTGCAGTTAACCCCGAATTACAAAAGCGGGAAAATAAATTAGATATAAATCAGGTGTTGAAAATTCCTAGTAGCTGCAAAGGCAAAACCCCATGAGTATAATTTACAGATTGAAACAAGATAGTCAGAAAGCTGAAAATTTCGCCCAAAATAAACAATTTGGGAGCGATTTTTTGCTATATAAATTATTTTTTGTTTCTCAAAATTGTCAAAATATGGCAATCATGTCTGATTTGTGAAAACCTCCCATGGCTAGATACCGGAATTGTTAAATAATTCGGCTATCTGATTTTTAGATATCATTTTTTTAGCTTCTAATACCTCTTAGATAATTTGTTATTTATGAGCTTCATTAAATAGGCTCATATTTTCTCGAATATAACTTAAAGTTTCAGATCCCTGACCTCTTTAAGAATTTAGGGATCTTTTTATTCCTGTCCTCCAAGTAAGATAGTGTATCATTATCTTTATCTTTTTGCCCATAATTTACCATGGCTACAATTAACGACAACTACCTGAAACTCAAAGCTGGTTATCTGTTTCCTGAAATTGCGCGACGGGTCAATGCTTTTGCACAGGCTAACCCAGATGCTAAAATCATTCGGTTAGGGATTGGTGATGTCACCGAACCCTTGCCAGAAGCCTGTCGCACAGCCATGATTAAAGCTGTGGAAGATATGGGCGATCGCTCAAGTTTTAAAGGATATGGACCAGAACAAGGTTATAATTGGCTAAGGGAGAAAATCGCCACCCACGACTTTCAAGCGCGAGGAGCAGCTATAGAAGCTGATGAAATCTTTATTTCCGACGGTTCTAAGTGCGATTCTGGCAACATTTTAGATATTTTTGGCAAAAATAACGTTATCGCCGTTACTGACCCCGTATATCCCGTTTACGTAGATACTAACGTCATGGCAGGTAACACGGGAGATGCGAACGAAAAAGGCGAATATGGTGGTTTAGTTTATTTACCTGTTACTGCTGAAAATAATTTTACAGCGGAAATTCCTAGCCAAAAAGTTGATTTAATTTATCTTTGCTTTCCTAATAATCCCACAGGTGCAACTGCTACGAAAGAACATTTGCAAGCATGGGTAAATTATGCTAAAGCCAACGGTTCAATTATCTTTTTTGATGCTGCTTACGAAGCATTTATTAAAGATCCTAGTTTACCTCATTCTATTTTTGAAATAGAAGGCGCTAGAGATTGTGCAATTGAATTTCGTTCTTTCTCTAAAAATGCCGGGTTTACTGGGACTCGTTGCGCTTTAACTGTTGTTCCCAAAACCCTCACCGCTAAAGCTGCTGATGGTTCTAATGTCGAACTTTGGAAACTTTGGAATCGTCGTCAGTCTACTAAATTTAATGGCGTTTCTTATATTATTCAAAGAGGTGCAGAAGCGGTTTATTCAGAAGCAGGACAAGCACAAATTAAAGCTTTAGTAAACTTCTATTTAGACAATGCTAAAATCATCCGTCAAGAACTAACAAACGCTGGTTTAAATGTTTATGGGGGCGTAAATGCACCTTATGTATGGGTGAAAACTCCCCATGGTTTATCCAGTTGGGAATTTTTTGATAAGTTATTAGAAACTGTGAATGTGGTGGGAACTCCTGGTTCTGGGTTTGGTGCTGCGGGTGAGGGTTATTTCCGTATTTCGGCCTTTAATAGTCGGGAAAATGTGGAAGAAGCCATGAAGCGAATTACGGCTAAGTTTACGGTGTAATTCAAGTTTAATTATTTGTGGTGGGTAATTCCCACCCTAATTTTGTTAAACTTAATCAATCAATAATAATAATAAATGCTATGAGTGTAGCTATTCCTGTTTTCAAAGCCGTAAGTCAGATACAATTAACACCTGGTAGTACAGTTAATATTCCAGATGTTAGCTGGGAAGAATTTGAGGCGATTTTACAAGAACTGGGAGAAAAAAGAGCTTCACGAATTGCCTATAATCAAGGTAATTTAGAAATTATGCTCCCTTTACCTGAGCATGAAATTTCCAAAGATCTAATTTCTGATATTGTTAAAATATTGTTGAAAGCTAAAGGGATTAAATATCAACCTTTTGGTTCAACAAGTTTCAAAAAACAAGGTACAGCAGGAATTGAACCAGATGCTTGTTTTTATATTCAAAATTATCAACTGATTGGTTTACGGAGGTTACAACCTGATCATCTACCACCAGATTTAGCTATAGAAATTGATGTGACATCAAAAACAACTCTTGATGCTTATGAAGCGATTGGAGTTCCAGAATTATGGATATATGATAGTGGTAAATTGGCTATTTATTTATTGAAAAATGGTAAATATATCAAATCTGATCAAAGTCCCTATTTTGAAGATATAGCTATTAGTCAGATTATCCCTAATGTGATCAAAAGGAGTTGGGAAGTAGGCAGTTTTCAGGCTTTGGAGGAATTTGCAGTACAAATATAATCCATAAATATCAATTTTTACTTAACAGTAAATCAAACATCAAAATCTAGAGATTATTTTGTTAATAAGGGTTGATTGAAGTATAATGTTAGTACAACCTCCTGGTAAATCACATCTATTAACTTGTCGGACAATTTTAACAGATCAAGATAAAATTAATATTAAATGTTTTTGTCAGCAAGACGAAGAAATAAGGATAAGTGTAGAATCCTTATTATCTAAATAATTAATCTAAATAACTAATATTATTCCCTATGCTCTCCTTTCCCCCGCAGTTCTAATTAATTCCCCTATCAAAGCCACAATAGCAGTGATCGAAATTAACATCACACTTAAAGCATTAATATCCGGTTTAACTCCCGTTCTAATGCGGCTAAAAATTTCCATTGGTAAGGTATTAGTCCCACTTCCCGCAGTAAAACTAGCAATTAAAAAATCATCTAAACTCAATACAAACGCTAATAAGCAACCGGAAATAATTGCTGGCATTAATTGAGGTAATAAAACTAAAATAAAGGCTTGTATTGGTGTCGCACCTAAATCTAAAGCTGCTTCTTCTAAATGAGGGTTGATATTATTCATGCGCGAAGAAACCACCAAACCCACATAAGATAGACAAAATACAATATGAGCAGCGATAATAGTCCAGATACTCAAAGGAATAGCAAAGGCTGATAAACATACTAACGTAGAAACAGCGATCGCAATATCAGGAATTAATAAAGGTAAATAAGCAATTCCCTGATATAATCTCTTGCCAGGAAAGTCATAACGTGCTAACCCCACAGCCATTAATGTTCCCAAAATTGCGGAAACTCCCACAGCGCAACAACCCACCAATAAACTATTATATAAACCCGATAAAATCCGTTCGTCACTAAATAATTTACCGTACCATTCTAAGGTAAATCCTTGCCATTTAGCGCTGTAAGGTGACTGATTAAAGCTATAAAAAGCCAGTACCAGAATAGGTAAGTACATAAACACAAATACCACCAGCGCAAACACTGCTGGCCACGAAACACGCGATTTATTTATTTGTTTGTATATATTCATGTCACCTAATATACCCAATATTTGCCTCTCATATTATATGACAATATGGTTCTCTGAGAAAAAAAATAGAAAATTAAGACAATTGATCATCTTTTTTCCTGGTATTAAATTAGCCTAGCCAGTTAAAGATTTTTTGTGATCAATAAAATGTATGGTATTATACTCGTTTTCCTTTCTATTTCCAGCAGCAAATCCCAAAAATAACTATTGTACTATGTGTATTATGTCTAATTTATTCCTGAAGTATCAGACATTTACATTACCTCAGATAGACAAAAAATATCGAATATAAAACATAAGATCTAATAGTAATCATAAATAAGGATGGTTTTTGTATTTTTGGCTATTTCTCTGTTAGTTATTTCATTTATTCATCAACTAACTAGAAGTAGAAATCTGATATTTTAGGAGATTGATCATGAAAATTGCTCAGGTTTCTCCACTGTGGGAAAGAGTACCACCACCAGCTTATGGTGGGATAGAATTGGTAGTAAGTTTATTAACTGATGAATTAGTCCGTCGGGGACATGAAGTGACTTTATTTGCATCAGGAGATTCTTTAAGTTTAGCCAAGTTAGTATCAGTTCATCCCCGCGCTTTAAGGCTAGATCCTACTATTAAAGAGCCTGGTATTTATGAGATGTTACTGTTAGGTTTAGTTTATGAACAAGCAGAAAATTTTGATATCATTCACTCTCATGTAGGACTAGGATCACTAGTTTACGCCAATTTAGTCAAAACTCCTACAGTTCACACTTTACATGGAATTTTTACTCCAGATAACGAAAAAATTTTTAAATATGGCAAAAAACAGCCTTATGTTAGCATTTCTAATTCTCAGCAAGAACCCAGATTAGGCTTAAACTATGTAGACACTGTTTATAATGGTATTGATGTTAGTAGTTATGAATTTTATCCTCAACCAACAGAACCACCTTATTTAGCTTTTTTGGGAAGAATGTCTCCCGAAAAAGGACCCCATTTAGCAATTGAAATTGCTCAAAAAACTGGTTGGAGGTTAAAAATAGCAGGTAAGGTAGATGTGGTAGATATGGAATATTTTACGCAAAAAATTAAACCACATATTGATGGTAAGCAAATTGAATATTTAGGTGAAGCTAATCATATCCAGAAAAATGCCCTCATGGGTGGTGCTTATGCGACTTTGTTTCCCATTACTTGGCGAGAACCTTTTGGTTTAGTTATGGTAGAATCAATGGCATCAGGAACACCTGTAATTGCAATGCGACTGGGTTCAACGAGGGAAGTTATTGTGAACGGGGAAACCGGTTTCCTTTGTAATAATGTGGAAGAATGTATTAATTCTCTTGACAGGGTAGCTGATTTAAATCGTTACGCTTGTCGTCAATATGTGGAAGAAAATTTTAGTGTTCAAAAAATGACTGATGGTTATGAAGTGGTTTATCAAAAACTAATTGCAGAAAAATTAGCGCAACAAAATGGTTATTTACGTAATAGTAATACTCTAGTTAGTTAATAATCAATTAGATACAGCAGTTTCCGATATGATGAGGTACGGATATTAATGATAAAAATAAAAATCTTGTGGTGCGGGCATACTATGGCTAACGCCACGCTACGCGAACGACCAAGCTCAGTACAAGTCTTGCCTGCTAAAAGTGTACTTCACCCTGATGGTAATATGCTGTATTTGTTTTTCATCATCCTTGTAGAGACGTTCCATGAAACGCCTCTGCTTTTTCATTTAAACACCTTTTTGATGTTTAACTTCAACCACTGTATGTACATTTCCACGGGGGGTAAAATCGGTTTTTACAGTCACTTCCACAGGATCACAAGCTGCGACAAAATCATCTAAAATTTGATTGGCTGTTTCTTCATGGGAGATATAGCGATCGCGGTAACTGTTAATATAAAGTTTGAGTGCTTTCAACTCTACCACCCGTTGATCTGGAATATAACTAATATAAATGGTCGCAAAGTCAGGATAACCGGAAAACGGACATTTACAAGTAAATTCCGGTAAGGTAATATTAATATCATAGCGCCGTCCGATGCGGGGGTTAGGAAAGGTAATTAGTTTCCCTTCCGCAATTTCCCGTTCACCATATTTCATTTCTTGAATGTCTGGGGGTAGGGTTTCAGGTGCAAAGTTACTCATTGTGTTAGTAAAAAGAAATGTAGAGATTCACAATTATTAACTTAGCACTCAATTTCCTTTTCCCAGTCTGGACAATTTTGATCATCCCAACCATGGGGGTGCATAGCACAAACTAACAAATTACCGCCATAAACCTGTCCGTGATAGTGGCTACAACCAATACAAGCCGCATTTTTCTTTATTGTAGCTTCTACTGCATAAGGAAAACCTGGATCTACATCTTCCGTGATGTTGATGTCTTCTAGTTCCCAGTAAATTTCCAGAATTGGTTCTGCTAATTCTTGTAAAAATTGTTCGTGCAGCCTAGCGAAGTTATCAATGTCTGCTACATAAGTGCTTTGTACTTCTTCAGTAATTTCTTCCGCGAACTCAAAAAAAGCATCCACCATGTCATTCATTCCCAGGAAGAACTGCTCTACTTCATCAGCCACGTTTTCGATCATGTCTATTAAGTCTTTTTGCCACTGTTCCATAAACTTAAAGCCCTTACTGGCTAAAAACATGAAGCTTAACGCCATCAGGCTGGAATTGCTAGAGTACAAGGTAAGTAATTACACTTAAAACCACTTTGGGTATTCTGTGATTTTTCTATAATTGACTGTGACTGATACCAAACTCAAGGTAAAAAATTGTTTTTTACGGTTCTCGTTGCAGCCGTTTTAACTCTTCCTGTAGTTCTCGCACTTGATCCCGCAGCTGATTTACATTATCGCCATGATCTTTATTATGATCTTTATTTTCTTTTTTCGTCTCTTTCCCAGTTGGTTCTTCGTCATCCTCTAGGATATCTATCCGACGAGGTTCAGAAGTAGGGGTTTTTTGAGACGCTTCTCCAGATCCTGGCTGCTGTTGGGCTTGCTTCATCATATCCTCGACGAAGCGGCGAGCTTCTTCTGTGTTCATCTCGCCTTTAGCCACCATTTCATCTGCTAATTTTTGGACTTGCGATCGCAGTTCGGCTAATTTCCCCCCAGCTTTTTCACTGGCGTAGGAGGCTAACCCAACACCGAGATAAAAAGCTTTTTGTACAATATCTCCAAAACCAGGCATTGCTGCTAAAAGCTCCTACAAGTAAGGCGACCCGGAGACTACGCCTACCACAAGCATCCCTTATTGCTGCTACCTTCCGGTCCTGACAAGGTTTGGGCGTTGAAGTTGCATAGATCCAGGTCTTCATTTATCATAACACGAAAATTCAGAATTTGTATATTATTCCAAAATTATTCCAAAACAATTTGCCATTGCAATAGTTGATAATTGACACAATCGTTCTGTATCAAGGGGTCAGCGGTTACTATTGCCTGTGCTTCATCCATTGACTCAGCCTCAAATAACATCATACCACCACCTTTTTGCGCCCAATAACCTGTTTTGGCTTTGTGTCCTTTCGCAATTAATTGTTGTACGTAGGCTTTGTGGGCGGGTACATATTTGTCAAAGGTCGCCTTATCAACCTTACCAGTTTCAATTTTGACAAACCAAGGCATATATTTGGATCGGCTTTTAAATTAGTAATTTCTCGTTGATCACAAAGTATCATGATTTATGATCATATTCCCGCCAATTTATATCGCCAATTTATATACTTTTATAATTTTTATAATTTATGTATTTTTTTGTAAAAACCGTTGTCAGATTACATAGTCATACTGTATTATTAACTAAGTAAGGTCTCATTTTCAGTTAATCTCTGCTTTCAATTACGAAACTGATCAAACTAAAGTTACCAGGATAGCATTATGGCTAACAAATTAAATCTCGACAGCGGTGAAATCCTCAAACAAGGTGCAAATGGCGCAAAAGTTCAACAACTACAGGAAATCTTAAAAGCACTCAATTTAGATCCGGGGACAATAGATGGTGATTTTGGCAACAATACTGTCAAGGCTGTCAAACAGTTTCAGAGTCAAAATGGGCTTAACGCAGATGGAATAGTCGGAAAAAATACTCAGAATGCTTTAAATAATGCTCTTGACCAATTAACAACAGATCCAGTACCATCCCTAACTCCTCAACCAAACGGTTTTGGTGGTGTCACCGGAAAACTACCACTGCCAGCAATTCCGCTGATAAAAAAATTTGAAGGTTGTTATTTAAAGGCTTATCCAGATCCCCGAACTGGTAATTTACCTATCACCATTGGTTGGGGTTCTACAAAAAAAAGAGATGGTAGTAACTGGAAATTAGGTGAAAGCATCACTCAACAAGAAGCAGATGATTTATTAATGATTCAATTAGAAAATAATTATCTACCATCTCTGCAAAAAATTCCTGTTTGGAATGAGTTAAATACTAACCAACAGGGTGCTTTATTAAGCTTTGGTTATAACTTGGGTGCTAACTTCTATGGTAGTTCCAGTTTCAAAAGTATGACTAGAGTTTTGAGAGATAAAAAATGGGATGAAATTGAAGAAACTTTTCTAAAATACAGGAATCCTGGTAGCAATGTGGAAGTAGGATTAAGACGGAGAAGACAGGCAGAAGCTGACCTATTTTTAACTCCAGTTTAAGCCTACATTGCTATACTAAATTCAAGCCCTGTAGAGACGTTCCACGGAATGTCTCTACATTCAAAAAAATACCAATTACTTGCTATGAGGACGTTGAATAATTGTTTCTACCACTCGTCGTTTTGCTTGTGGATCAATTCCTACTAAACGCACATATTCACCGCTATATTCAGATAAGCAAGATTCTAAATTAGAAATAGCGTCGGAATGTGCATCAATATTAAAAAAAGAACCGCAACTTTGCCAAGAACCTGTACGGAAACGTCTTTCATCAATGTGTTCAATACCAATTTTATAACCTTGAGCTAAAATTTGTCGAACTTGTTCTTGAGTTTCTAAACTTAAATGATTGGCTTGATTATTGATAGGTTTACTAACTGGAACTTCGACAACAGGAGCAGCAACTTGATAACCTTTACCTCGATTTAAGCGGTTATATTCATCAACTAAATGGGAATTTTCCACCCGTTTTTGTTCACTAACCATGAATTTACCAGACTCAATTAAATGAGAGAGAGTAAAATCTGGCTTTTTAAATGCTGGTGGTCCCTCCAAACTATTGACAACTCGCAAAGAGACATTTTCAAAACCGATTTGATGGATAAAATTACGAATTTGCTCATCATAAATCCGGGAACGTAAAGCACTAAAAAAGTCAATAGATTGATGGGGAAAAGTATCAACTAATTGTGCGATTTCTCCTTGTGAAAGTCCATCTTCGGCAAAAATTCCGCCGACAATTCCTATTCTATCATCTCGGTTAGGTTCCCAATAAAATTTATCCATTCTCCCATCACGAATTAATGGTGCGTAGAGGGTAGAAAAATCATTTCCTGTGACAATAATCGGGACACGACATAAAGGATTGGAGTCATAACTTCCCGGTAATTGTACATCTGTGGGATTATCAGCAATATTCATCAATGTAGCATTTACTAATTGAGTATTTACTGTATATTGAGTTCCTTCATCAAAACGTCCAGCACCCGCATCTAAATCATTAATCATCAGTACGCACATTTTCCCCCGGACTTTGATTAATTCTGCTGTTTCTCGATATCGTAACCGAATTAACCGCGCAGGATCTCCAGCGTCTGGACTTTCTAATTCCCCTCCAGATATTAAAGTTACCCCGATACCCATTTTTTCAAAAACTAACTCGCATTGAAAGGATTTTCCCTCTCCTTTGCGACCATGAATACCTAAAATTAGGGGAACTCGAATACCAGGAAGGTTTAAGAAGTTTTTGGTGATATGTACTGCAAGTTTATCGAGAAAACTAGGAGCAATGTAGTAATTCATAGAATTATCCCTGGTGATGATTTATGTAAATTAGTATATATTATATATTTTTTTGGTAACGATAGTCAATTAAATGATAAATTAAGTTTGTCAGCTTAGAAATTATTTTACTTAATTTTCATTAGGTTCTAATTCTCACTATGAATGATCCATCAATTACCATTACTCAGTTATTAGATACAGATTTGGAAACACTCAGAAAAATCAGTCGAGAAATTTGGTTTACTCATTATCCTACAATTATCAGCAATGAACAAATCGAGTATATGCTAGATAAAATCTATGGAATAGGAGTAATTGAAAATGAAATTTATAATCAAGGGATATTTTATGATCAGGTATTACATAATTCCCAATTAGTCGGTTATTTATCTTATGGTGCAGAAATGATGGATAATATCAGTTATTTAAAATTACATAAATGTTATTTATTACCGTCATTACATGGTTTTGGATATGGTCAAAAGATGTTATTTCATATTTACCAAAAAGCGCAAGCAATGAAATTGAAAAAAATAATTCTTAATGTCAATCAAAGGAATGAAAAAGGGATTAAAGCTTATTCTCGATTTGGTTTTAGAATTATTGATAGTCAAGTAATAAATTTTGGGAATGGCTTTGTGTTGGATGATTATATCATGGCTTACGATATTTAAGAAATAAGAAAGACAATGATAAAACGTAAATATTCAGTTTATTGAGTAGGGTGTGTTAGCTGTCTTCGTAACGCACCTAATTTCTATGTAATAGCTTTAATTGTGTAGTAATAAGCTGAGACATATTTGTCAAACATTGTACTACTTATAAGTATAAATATAATCATTATAGCACTATATCCTTTTATGCCCAGTGTTTGAATTATTTAGTCACAGCAGTTTTCATATTTTTTATTAATTTTTATTAAAAGTTAAACAGAAAATAATCATTATTTAAACAGGATTTGATATAGTGATTTGCACTGACTGGAATCAGTAAAATTTTGTTTGAAATAATTACGATGAAATGTCGTAACTGGTGACTACTACCGCTATAGCCTCTGTTTTCTGCGGATGCTAGTGAGTTAAGAGCGATCGCCTGTAGGCTGTTTGTTTGATCAAAATCACATTTTGAAGTGATGTGTTACGCTTCCCTTACTCATGCTAGGAAGAAGCTACCACACTCAGAATATTACATAACAGTCGTTTTTTTATATAGGCAAGATTTCTGCGTGCTAACTAAACCAGGAGTAATTAAAATGAGTCAGCAAAATCTAGTTTTCACTAATCCCAATGAAATTACCATTCCTAATGGTGGAGCAGCAACAACCTACCCCTCAAGTATCAACGTCTCCGGGTTAAATGGCACAATTACGAGTTTGAAAGTAACCCTAAGCAATATTAGTCATACTTATCCCGATGACCTTGATGTTCTACTGATAGGTCCTACAGGTGCCAAGGTCTTGTTAATGTCAGACGCAGGTTGGTCTTGGGACTTAAACAATGTCACCTTAACCTTTGACCCCAATGCCAGAGATTTTCTGCCGGATCAAGGTCAGATCAGCAGTGGTAGTTATCGAGCCACAGACTATGAAACAGGTGACAGATTTAATAATTCTCCTGCTCCCAGTGGTAACTATGGAATAGATTTTTCCGTATTTAACAACACCATCCCCAATGGTGCATGGAATATATATGTAGTGGACGATACAGGGGTAGATATTGGCAACATCGCGGGCGGATGGTCAATAGCTATTGATACTACCGAAGTAACGACAAAACCAATAGTCACATTAGCTACTTCTCCGAAAAAAGTAGCAGAAAATAGTGGAGGGAATATTCTCTACACCTTCACCCGAACAGGCAACATCGCCAGTGAGTTAACCGTCAATTACACCGTATCAGGTTCAGCTATATTCAACACAGACTATAGTCAGACTGGTGCCACATCCCATACTGCCACTACCGGAACAGTTTCCTTTGCGGCTGGAGCGGATACAGTTACCCTGACAATTTCTCCTCTTGAGGACAACATTCAAGAAAATGACGAGACTATCATCTTAACCCTGGCAACAGGGACAGATTATATCATTGGTACGACCACAGCATTCACTGGAACGATTACCAACGGGAATGATCAGTTTGAAGCGACTGGCAGTAATCTAGTCAGCAACAAGATATATGACGGTGGCGATGGCACTGACACCCTGATTGTGGATTATAGCAGTGCCAGTTTCACCCATTTAGGAAACGGTGGTTATGGAGTAACTAACACCTACACCAATAGTTTTGAAGGTTTATGGCATAGATTGTATTATGGGTCTCAGCCCTTACTAAACTACAATAACGTAGAAGTGTTTCAAGTAACAGGAACACAATATGCAGACTACCTCAGAGGTTACAGTGGAGATGACACCCTAATTGGGGGTGAAGGAAATGATAATATCGCGGGTGGAGATGGAAATGACACCATCAGAGGTGGTGATGGCAACGACACCCTAAAAGGGGAAGGTGGAAATGACGAAATTGAGGGTGGTGATGGCAATGATACCATTGATGGTGGCACAGGTCGTCATGTTATCCGTGGAGGAACAGGGAATGACACAGTAGTCAGTGCTAAAGCTGGAGACAGCATTGACGGGGGAGAAGGAACAGATACGCTACAAAGCCTAGACCTGAGCAGTTTAGATGTAGATTTAGTTCTGGATTTAAGAGCTACAGAACAGGTAAGTGGGGATAATAATACCCGCATTAACAATTTTGAGAATATTTCCTCTGTGACTTTAGGCAGTGGTGATGACACCACTATTGCCACTGGTAATTTACTGGTCAGCAATGGCAGCATTAACGCTGGGGATGGCACTGACAGACTAATTGTGGATTATAGCAGTGCCAGTTTCACCCATTTAGGAAACGGTGGTTATGGAGTAACTAACACCTACACCAATAGTTTTGAAGGTTTATGGCATAGATTGTATTATGGGTCTCAGCCCTTACTAAACTACAATAACGTAGAAGTGTTTCAAGTAACAGGAACACAATATGCAGACCACCTCAGAGGTTACAGTGGAGATGACACCCTAATTGGGGGTGAAGGAAATGATAATATCGCGGGTGGAGATGGAAGTGATACTATCATACCAGTAAATCCCAATGTCGCCAAACCAGGGTTAGGGACTGTAGATACAGTCACTGGGGGAACAGGAGAGGACACTTTTATTCTGGGCGATGTCACATGGATTGGTTATGATGACTATAATCGTACCACTGCTGGTACAAGTGACTACCTGATCATCAAAGACTTTAATCCCCTGGAAGATATCATTCAGCTTTTGGGTTCCAGTAGTGATTATACGACCACAGTTTCAGGTAATAACATTAACCTCTACATCAATAAACCTGATAGCGAACCTGATGAACTGATTGCTGTTTTAGAAAATACCCAGGGTTTAATCAACCCATTGCAATTTAACCTCACTGGTAGCTATTTCAATTATATCGCCAGTAATGCTGTCCTAAACATCACTGGTACATCTAGCATACAAACGGAGGGCAACTCAGATCAGAAGCCATTTGTGTTTACTGTCACTCGGTCAGGGAACACTAGTGGTACAAGCACAGTAGATTGGTTTATTACCCCGTCTGGTAATAACCCCGTTAACTCCACCGATTTTTTTGGTGGAGCAATGCCACCAGGAGAAAGCCTCACCTTTTTACCAGGAGAAACCAGCAAGGAAATAAGAGTGCGGGTCAGAGGAGACAGCACCATTGAATCCAACGAAACCTTTACGGTTTATTTGTCTACTCCCTCCCGATCTACTATCGGTACTCGCAGTGCCACAGGCATCATTTTAAATGATGATGGTAGTCAACCGACTCTCCCAGTGTTCGGCACTTCTGGTAATGATACTCTCAGTGGTACTATAAATGTTGATTGTCTTATAGGTTTAGCGGGCAACGACACCTATACTGTGAATAATGCGGGTGATGTGGTAGTAGAAAACCCCAGTGAGGGAACTGATTTAGTTAACGCATCTATTTCCTACACCCTGACCGATAACTTTGAAAATCTTACGCTTACGGGAAGTGCTAACCTCAATGGTACAGGCAATAACCTCAACAACAGCCTCACTGGCAACACAGGCAATAATATCCTCACAGGAAATGCTGGTAACGATACTCTTAACGGTGGCGCTGGCATTGATACCTTAATTGGTGGTTTAGGTGATGATATTTATGTCGTAGATAGCACTAATGATACCATTACTGAGAACTCAGGAGAAGGAACAGATATCATTCAATCTTCTGTTACCTTTGATTTAACGGTTTTCCCCAACATCGAAAATCTGACCTTAACAGGAACAGCTGTTATTAATGGTACTGGGAATGCAGGTGACAATTCATTAACAGGTAATAGTGGCAATAATACCCTCACAGGAAATGCTGGTAACGATCTTCTTAACGGTGGTACTGGTAACGATCTTCTTAACGGTGGTGCTGGTGCAGACACCCTCACAGGTGGAATAGGAATCGATACCTTGGTTTTCCAATTTGGACAATCCCCAGTATCAGGAGCAGACCGAATTACCGACTTTGCCATTGGCACTGATAAAATTGACCTGTTGACTTCCCTGGGTGTAGCTATGAATGCTCCCACTGCTTTCACTCGCGCTGCTAATAGTACAGACACTACCTTAACAAATGTGGTCAATAGTGTATTTACTGATGCTGATGGAGCGTTAACTGGTAATCAGGCTTTAGGTGTAAGTAGTGCAGCTTTAGTCAGTGTCACCACTTCTGGTATTGCGGGGACTTATTTAGTGATTAATGATGGTGTGGCTGGCTTCCAATCCAGTAATGACCTATTGGTGAATATCACAGGATCCAGTGGTATATTACCAGCTTTGGGTACTATTGCTGTTAGTAGCTTCTTTATCTAAGTGCCTAAGCTCTCCTTTTGTAATTGGGGAGCTATTTTCACCCAAATACAGCAGTTTCGTAAGATATTATGAGCGATCGCCTCCGGTGGACGGAATGCGATCGCTATCAAAAGTTATCCAGTTATTAAATTCAGGTTTCACTAGATGCCCAGATTAAGGAGACTTCATATTGATTAAATGTTGAATCTGCACTTACAAGCGTCATTTCTTCTACTTGAGCTTGTGCAATCAGCATTCTGTCAAAAGGATCACGATGATGTAAAGGTAGTGCAGCTACCCGCAAAGCATGAGAAGTAGTAATCTCTAAAGATCTAGCTCCTAGTTGGTTCATGCGAGTGGAAATATAATCTTCTATTTGTTCCGGTAGTGGCAACTTACCGATGGAAACCTTAATTCCTATCTCCCAAACACTAGCAACTGAGAACCATACTTCATTGGTTTCATCCGCAATTTGCTCAATTACCTTCTGATTCAACTTTTCTGGTTGAGAAAACCACCATAACCAGCATTGAGTATCTAATAAAAGCCTCACTCTGCACCGCCTTCAAATGCAACTAAAATCTCTTCGGGTAGAGGAGCATTAAAATCATCTGGAACAATAAATTTTCCTCGATCTTGACCTAAGCTAGAACGACGATCTAACGATGTCCGAAATGGAACTAGTTTAGCAACTGGAACGCCTCGGTTGGAAATAATAATTTCCTCTCCAAGCTCCACACGGGAAAGTAGTCGAGAAAGGTTTGTCTTAGCCTGATGAATATTTACAGTTGCCATGATTTTAATGGACTAGGTTTGTGAACTAAGTCTAGTCTAGCTATGGCGATTCTGCAAGGATATTCTGTACTAAAAACTAAAAAAGAGAGATAGAAAACTCTACCTCTCACCAGGGTATAAATAAGCTTAATTAAACCAAATCAGATTTTAGTATCTGCTGGGTTTGTGAACGATGAAGCTAAGAACTTGACACTGCTTAATGTTGTCAAAACCAACAACACGGATGTAGCAGTTGCTATACTGAGAACGGCAACCTTGAACTTCGCTCAATACTTCTTGAGTAGATTTAGCGCCGAACAAAGGTAACTTCCACATTGTCCAGTAAAGTTCTGTAGGTTCAGAAGTTTCGTTAAATTCAATGGCGGGGATGTAACCTTGGTTCAAAATATATTGAACTTGCTTGGCAATTTGCGCGTCAGACAGAGGGGGAAGGTAAGAAAGGGTTTCGTAACGACGCTCTTTAGGTAAAGTTTGCATAGTTTTTGATAAGTGGGGGAGATTTTTTATTACTTGGTTGACTGACTAATTAGATAAATTATCTAAATCAGAATCAGATATTGTTTGTCTTTCAGTTTCGAGGCTGGGACTTGATAAATTTAATTGCGTAATACGTTCGAGATGCTGGCGACGCTGTTCCATATTGGCCTGCTGAATACCAGTGATCACCATTTCTGGTAAAAACTCTGTCACTTCCGCCGCTATGTGTTCCCTGACAGTCATAATCCGCAAAGCCAAATCTGACTTTTCTAGAAACAGTTCCTCAATATAAGCTTCTCCATCCTGGATTTTGCCGGCGGAAAAGTTTTGCAACCAATGTGCTAAAGGTGGATTTGTTTCGCCTAACTGCGCCAATACAGTCCTTAATGCCTGATAAGTCAGGTAACTTTGGAGAGTTTTGGCTGTTTCTTTCGCAATTTGCTTTAAATCCATGCTTGACCCAGCCCTTGAGATTTTTAGATTTTGGATTGTTTATGAATCCAAAATCCCAAATCTTAAATGATCAGACGGTATCCATTGCTTCAAACTCGAACTTAATTTCTTTCCACAGTTCGCAAGCAACAGCCAACTCAGGAGACCACTTAGCAGCTTCGCGGATAATGTCGTTACCTTCACGAGCCATGTTACGTCCTTCGTTACGAGCTTGGATACAAGCTTCTAGAGCTACGCGGTTAGCTGTAGCACCGGGAGCGTTACCCCATGGGTGTCCAAGAGTACCACCACCGAATTGCAGTACGGAGTCATCACCGAAGATTTCCACCAACGCGGGCATATGCCATACGTGGATACCACCGGAAGCAACGGCCATTACACCAGGTAGAGAAGCCCAGTCTTGGGTAAAGTAAATACCGCGAGACTTGTCTTGCTCAACGTAGTTTTCACGTAATAGGTCAACGAAGCCCATGGTGATACCGCGTTCACCTTCTAATTTACCAACAACTGTACCGGTGTGGATGTGATCACCACCAGACAAGCGGAGGGCTTTAGCTAATACGCGGAAGTGGATACCGTGGTTTTTCTGACGGTCAATTACAGCGTGCATAGCACGGTGAATGTGCAACAGAATACCGTTATCACGACACCAACGAGCCAATGTGGTGTTAGCGGTGAAACCTGCGGTTAGGTAGTCGTGCATGATGATGGGCTGTTTGAGTTCTTTAGCGTACTCAGCCCGTTTCAACATTTCTTCGCAGGTAGGAGCGGTAACGTTCAGGTAGTGACCTTTGATTTCGCCGGTTTCTGCTTGGGCTTTGTTGATAGCTTCAGCTACGAACAAGAAGCGATCGCGCCATCTTTGGAATGGTGCTGAGTTGATGTTTTCGTCGTCTTTGGTGAAGTCCAAACCACCACGTAAACATTCGTATACAGCACGTCCGTAGTTTTTAGCGGAAAGACCTAATTTGGGTTTAATTGTACAACCCAACAGAGGACGACCATATTTGTTCAATTTGTCGCGCTCAACTTGAATACCGTGAGGAGGTCCTTGGAAGGTTTTGATGTAAGCTACTGGAAAACGAATGTCTTCCAAACGTAAAGCCCGCAAAGCTTTAAAACCAAATACGTTACCGACAATAGATGTCAATACGTTGGTGATAGAACCTTCTTCAAACAAGTCCAAAGGATAAGCAACGTAACAGATGTATTGGTTATCTTCACCGGGAACTGGTTCGATATCATAACAACGACCTTTGTAGCGATCTAGGTCGGTGAGCAAGTCTGTCCAAACTGTTGTCCAAGTACCAGTGGAAGACTCAGCAGCTACAGCCGCACCAGCTTCTTCGGGGGGAACTCCAGGTTGGGGAGTCATCCGAAATGCTGCTAGTAAATCTGTATCTTTGGGTGTGTAATCCGGTGTGTAATAAGTTAGTCTGTAATCTTTAACCCCAGCTTGATACCCAGACTTAGCCTGAGTCTTAGTTTGCGCGTAAGACATATTTTTCTTCCAAGAAGTCTTTCTTTATTACTATCAAATCACGTTATGTGCAACTTCTTCTCATTCTTACTCTTTATTCATTCTTAATAAGATCATAAGTTTTGCTTATATTTTGGGGCGATTAGTTTCTATGGTGGCAGTGCGGCTGCATAAATTAAGTTATAGTCACAATTACCATAACTCATTTTTTACCATGGTTCAGACGTACTCTTTTGACGCTGTTGTTTTTCGTCCCAGCAATACAAAATCTTTTCATCTTGAGGAAAGCATATCCCACTCAACCGATTTGATTAAGATTAACTGGCCTTTATTGGTCTTCTGCGGAACTTTACCGGAAAATTACATTCCAGATATTAACCTGGTTTGCTGCAATTCTCTTTTTTCCTGATCTATCCACCTCAAGCGGGTAAAGATTGGTCATGAAGCATTTTCTCTGAAGACCGATTTAGTCATGGGATGAGCAAGGGAGAAAAAACTGCACATCACTGAATTTGTAGCTTACCCCACAATAGATCAAAATTCAATAAGTTATTTCTGAAGTTTTGTTAACTAACTTATTTAATTTTCCTATTATAGAAAGATTTAACAAAATGTTAAATCTACTTTACAAATGTGCATATCTGAGTATTGCTGTGTCTGCAAGGTCTTTAACCCCTGTGGCTGTATTAGCTATTTTACGCATAAGTAGATATATTTTTTTATCGAACCGCAGAGGCACAGAGAACACAGAGGAAGAGAGTTAGCAGATGTCTACATTTTAGAGTATGTTTTAAAATTTGATGACTAGTATAATACGGCTTCGCCACGAATTGAAACTCTTGTAGTGACGTTGCTCATCTAGGGATTCTCGACTCTACAATCTTTATCTCCAGTATATTTTTTGTAAAATGTGAGAAATGGAATATTTAGGTGATAATTAACAATTAAACAATTATTTATGTCAGTTACTACTCAACAATTAACTCAGTGGAAACAACAGGGACGGACGATTGTTGCGTTAACTGCCTGGGATTATGCGATCGCTCAACTTTTAGATATATCTGGTGTAGACTTGATCCTGGTTGGTGATTCTCTTGCGGTAATCTTGGGTTATGAAACTACGTTACCAATTACCTTGGATGAAATGATACATCACGCTAAGTCCGTCCGTCGTGGTGTTAAAAACGCTTTGGTCGTGGTTGATTTACCATTTTTGACTTATCAAGAAAGTATTTCCCAAGCTATGCACTCTGCTGGTAGGGTCTTGAAAGAAACAGGAGCGCAAGCGGTAAAGTTAGAAGGTGGCTATCCCGCAATGGTTTCCACCATTACTAGACTAGTTCAAGCGGGGATTCCCGTTATGGGTCATGTCGGTTTAACACCCCAATCAATTCATCAATTAGGGTTACGACAACAAGGAAAAACCCAGGAAGCAGGAGAGAGAATTTTTAATGAAGCGATCGCTCTCGAAAAGGCCGGTGTTTTTGCTATAGTATTGGAACATATTCCCACCAAACTAGCAATGGAAATCACTCAAAAAATCCGTATTCCCACTATCGGTATTGGTGCAGGTTCTAGCTGTGATGGTCAAGTATTAGTCACTTCTGACATTTTGGGACTTTCGGAAAAACAACCACCATTTGCCAAAGTTTATACTAACTTACGAGAAACAATTACCAAAGCTGTACAAGATTACGCTGTGGAAGTGCGAGAAGGAGAGTTTCCTAAATAGTTAATATTCTAGGAAGAATAGCTTTATGAAAGGCTATTGATTCTGAGATTCTTGATTGATTTTGTTTTTTTCTTCTATCAAAGGAAGTTTCATATATTTTTCTGCTGCAATAATCATATATTCAATCAAACGTTTATATTCCGTCTCCCTTTCTATGTCAGTCCTAATTAACTGCTTTTCGCGCTCTAAGGCAATTCGTTCCTGAATAGCTTGTTCCCCTAACCGGATATTTTCTTCTATTGGTACACCTTCTGCTGTTACCATTGGCGCATACCATGTAGCTTCTGAATCAGGAGTACGACGACTAACCAGAATATCTAAAGCCTCCCAGTCATCATGGTTTCTCCGTACATAAGCTCTCAAATCATCTGTTGGCATTTGATCAAAATTAGGTTTCATCAATAAACCTCCAATTTCCTTCAGGAAAGATTAAAATTTCCATTTCATCACCTGCCAGAATGTATACATATCCCTTAATTTCATTAAACCGAATTAAGTGGATGTCTAGAAAGCTGTTAGAGACCATCTGGGAAACCCTGAGACAGGTTAGGGCTTGTACAGCAGTAGGATTAAAAATGGTAGTTTCCTCAATTATGACATCAATAATCTTAAAACTAATGTCGCAATTTTCCATTACCAGTCACTTCTAACTGTTTTCAGCCCTAATCCCCAATTAAACCAATTTCAAATCAGGATATTCCGCAAACAAATCATCTGATGTCAGTGTATCCCCTGGTGCTTGGGGAGTCCACAAAACTTCAATTGCTAACAGTTGTTCACTGGGAAGACTACCAATTTGACGCAAAGCTTGACGCAAATCATCAGCAGTATTAATAGCGGGAATTTGACATTTACCTAAAGTCGCTGCTAACAAGGTGACAATAATATATTCCCCTGGACCTTCGCTAATTAAGCGGGTGGGGTTATCTTCCCCTGATAAAGCTTGTTTGCTCAAAACAGATTTTAGTTGATTATTCACATTAGAGAGAGTTTCTTCGCTAAACTTACTCCGTTCAGCCAAAGATAAACGATTAAATTGGGATTCGGCGGCATTTAACTTTGCTTGTTGAGTTCCACTACCCGCATATACCCAGTATTCAGGATGACGCAGTAAAGCTAAACTAGCCTCTTGTAAAATTTCGCTTCTTCCTTCTGGAGTATTGGTATCAGCAGTTTCCGCAATGTGATTCAGTTCAGTTTGTAAATCTCTGGCTTGAGCTAATAACCCAACTTGTAAACGAGTCACAGACACGGAAGCGTTACTATTATAACTTACTTCTTCCGTTTCCCCACTGGTAACACGGCGGAAGGTTTGGACTAAAAAATTCGCCATAGCGAACAAGATTAAAATTCCAAACAACCCACCAAAACCGCCTCCAAAACCCCACAAGGGTAAAAGAAAGGGAAAGCCAAAACCACCGCCATAAGGGGCGTAGTAACCGCCACTACTCGGCATATTGGGACGGGGTGCATAAGTACGGCTAGAAGGCATTCTAAAAGAACCACCACCAATTCTACCACCAGAACGGGCTGCTAGGGCATCACTGGTATGACTAAAGGCTAAAGTTAGCACTAGGCTAAGAATAAAGACGGTTTTAAATAGGGGCTTGAGAAATCCTTGTAATTTTTTATTCATAACTCATGGATGACGACAACTGTATTTTTACACTGGCTCTTCTGGGAAAAGCAGCGCAATCTATAGCACTACCTTCAATCTAACGCTTCTGATGTTGGTTAGCCAGGAAATTAGGCGGGATTTCTGACGTTGATAACCGTACCGTGAAATCTCCTCTCTCCCAAAAAACTTTGGAATTAATTAATTATTTCTATTTCCCAGCAATGCCATATTCAATAATCTTAGTGCTAAAAAATTCATTAGTATCACTAATAATTCTAATTTAGTATTTTAGCACTTATTGATTAAGTGTGAATCTTGCTACCGCTCTGCAAAAGTGTTTTAAATGATTGGATTTTTTTCTATTCATAATTTTGCTACTAACTAATTTTTTCCGGATAGAGACGGAATATGTAGCACCTATAGTCCAGGGGGTTTGACTTTTAATGAATGATGTAAGCATAGTAACAATTAAAATTTTACATTTACTACCTATTAAGTATAGGGGCAAGTTGAAAAATTTGTTCATATATAGGTTGTAATGTAGCAAATCTAGCTATGATTAACGCCTAAATATTTTCAAATTAATGGCGGGTAAATGCAATGATTGATACCCTGAATTTTGATGAAAATCATGTAAGCAACAAAGGTAAAAATAATGGGCATTATTAAATCATTATTTGGCAGTAAATGCTATCATGCAGATTACAAAATTGCTGGCTATTTTCTGGCGATCTGGCACGAAAATAGCCAATATTTAGGGTATTATAGGGGAAATAGTTAGATTGAACAATTTTCCAAGTAGTTTCTGAGTAATCTATTGGAAGTGTCAATGATAAATCATAGCTATCTTTGATGATGCAGATAACTTGTCCAGCATTGATAACATTGAGCAAATTCAATAATAATTGGCAACAAAATAGGTGATAAATTTATAGTTTTGTCAGGAAGGTGTTTCATAATATAAATTCATCTTGATCTTGTGTATTAATTAGAAAGTGAGAGTTTTACTTATCAGCAAAAATGTCAATACCTAATTTTAATATCGCAAATTTTTTGCTCATATCCAGCATTAAAAAATCCCTATTTCTACCTCCTTTCTGTTGTTAAATTTCTCAAAAATGATTATCTCAATCTCAATTTCTGTAATCACTAATCTGTGGAAATTACCAGTTAGATAGTTTTAGCAATTTATTCAGATGGCTATTGAGCAGTAAGTAATGAATCTTGGTGAATTTAATTCAAGATAACGCCTTAATTCTAGTTAATTTATGAGGCTTAATTATGGAAAATATATCGCAACTAGGGTTACAAGTTAGAGATAAAACAGCTTATCCAGATATCCTAGTTATTTCCCGAATATTCCGGCCACAAGAAGCTGTAATTGGTGAATATGTCTATAATCGTTGTTTACAAGATCCAGACCGGGTAATTGTCTTAGCTGGTGGTTGTGCTGGGGATAAAAAATTTGATAAATCCCAGCAATTTCCGGTTTATCGTTGGTTTTATTTTCCTGCTTGGTGCGATAACTGGTTAGGAAATATTCTCCAATCTGGCTTGAATATTACTGCTGCTTTTTTACTAGCTATTAAATTATATTTTCGCTATCATTACCGCTACATTGAATGGTGTCATGGTTATGATTTCCCAGCTTTGTTGGTACTCAGTTATATTTTACCAATTCGCTTTTTTATCTATTTACATGGTCATGATTTACTTCGTATAGCTACTAATCCTTTATGGAGATGGCTATTAAAATTAACTCTCAAACGGGCTGATGGAATTGTTTGTAATAGTTCTCATATTCGCAATTCTTTAAGAAATACTTTTCGTCTAGATACTCCAACTCATGTGATTAATCCAGTAGTCAGGCCAGAAAGATTTGGTACTCCTACTAGTTTTAGTCATATTGATGATTTACGTAACCGCATTCGTCAAACTTACAATATCTCAGAAACAGCAATTGTTATTCTTTCTGTTGGTAATTTGGTTAAATATCAAAACTTTGATCGGGTGATAGATAATATTCCTGTATTGCTAACTATTGGTTTCGATGTTCATTGTATTATTTGCGGTGCAGGATCTTGTGAAAACCAGCTAAAATCGCAAGCCCAAAGACTAAGAATCACTAAACAGGTTCATTTTGCTGGCTATGTACCAGAACGAGATTTAGCCGGTTATTATGCAGCTTGTGATATTTTCGCTATGTTAAATTCAGATGATCATGATGATAACACTATAGATAACTTTGGTTTAGTTTATTTAGAAGCAGGTTATTTTGGTAAACCTGTAATTGCTCCTCGTTTGGGAAGTGTTTTAGATGCAGTTCATCATGAAGAAAATGGTTTATTAGTAAATCCTAATTCTGGCTATGAAGTTCTGCAAACTTTTAATCGTTTGTGTCGAGATTCACAATTACGAGAAAAACTTGGCCGTCAAGGTAAGGAATTAGCAAAACGGAAAAACTATCATCGCTGGTTATATACTCCTGAATCTTCTTCCTCTTGTTTGTTGAATTAACCACCACCAACTATGGTGACTATTTCCAAACAATCACCATTTTTAACTTCAGTTTCTGACCAAAATTGACGATGTAATATTTCACCATTGTATTCTACCGCAACTAAACGAGGATTAAAACCTAGTTGTTGAAGTAATTCTGGTAAAGGAGTTGGGGATAAACAATTGCGAGTTTCTCCATTGACTTGGAGACTAATTTGATCAGACATAAAACCGTTTTTATTTGACTCGATGGAGTTGAGAGAGAAAATACTGTGTTACTAAAGTAGGTTGATCCGATTGCATGAGCGATCGCACTATCGCTACCCGCTGCGCTCCCGCATTCATGACATCATTCAGATTACTCCCATCTATACCCCCAATTGCAAACCAGGGAATTTGACAATTTTGGGAAACATACTTAACATATTCTAAACCCGCTGCGGCTTTACCTGCTTTAGTTGGTGTTTCATACACAGGTCCCACACCAATATAATCTGCACCTTGAGTAATTGCCATTTGCATTTCTTGCGGATTTGTGGTAGAGCGGCCGATAATGCGCTGATTTCCCAGTAATTGACGAGCCACAGCAATGGGTATATCCTGTTGTCCCAAATGTACACCATCAGCATCTACAGCCAATGCTAAATCCACCCGATCATTAATAATGAATAAAGCTCCGTAATGGTGACATAGCTCCCGTAACTGTATAGCCCGTTCTAAACGCACCGAATCATCAGCGGTCTTTTCTCGATATTGTAACAGAGTTAGTCCACCTTGAAGAGACGCTTCCACAATTGCCAATAAGTTGTCTATAGGAGATGTTACCAGATATAAATGCGATTGCCATAATAAACGATGACGCTGATAACCCATCAAATTACTTTCCAGGGTATAAACCTGATAACGCATTTGCTTACAGACCGTTCCCATTTGCATATCCTTTTGAGGGTTATAAAGCTTACCATATTCCTCCAGGACTCTGAGTGCTTCTTGCACACGGCAAAAATTAGCCTGTAATAGAGATGTAATATCAGCCCTTTCTTCCTCTTGGGGGTGGCTTAAATCAGTTCCCGGATCTCCAGGTGTATCTCTTGCTGCTCGTATTTCCGCCGTATGCCAAGTCCCCAATTCTTGACGTAAGTGTTTACATATACTTGAAAACTGGGAATTATTTAAACCAAAGCGACACCATTCTTCAATAATTCGCAAACCCTCACGAGCGCGATCTAAATTAGCATCTAAAATGCGATAAACAGTTTGCTGCGTGTGGCTGTGGGCTGAAACCATTACAGCAACCTCATTTTTATTGCTATTCATCGTAATAGCCGGCCTGATTCATTATGTTTGATGATTAAATATTTGCTAACTAATTATTTTGACATACCCCTCGTCCTTTCATGAGCGAGGATTCCTTGACACTTCACTGACTGGTGCTACCGAAAAGTAGTCTTATCCGGTCTGGAGTGTCCGTTTATAGTCTCCCAATGCCCTGTGGCGACTATACTTAGTCTACCATAAAGTCGTCCTAGAAGGACGGGGCTTGTATCCGATTTTTTTCGGTCAAGGTACAAGTAACATCGTGGATATACTACTATGAATTAATAGTATAAAAATTGATTGTATAGCAGTAGCAGTTGATATACTATGCTTAGTATGTGTTTTACAGGAGTCTTATAGAAATGATAATTCCAGAAAAATCTGTTAACACCCCTAATAATTCCGTGAGTTTCTCAATTTTCAGTTTAACAGTTAGTTTAGGATTTACAAGTCTAACACTCTTAACTACCAGTTTCCATAGCGCCTTTGCTCAAATACCCACAGGATTAGAACAAAAGCTGCCAGACGAGAAAACAATATCTCAGGTTAACCAGTTTTTTGTCAACCCAAGTATAGGAAATGACAAGACAGGTAATGGTAGTGAAAGCGCACCTTGGCAAACAATTAGTCAAGCCTTAGAAAAATCAAAGGCTAACACTTTAATTATCCTCACTCCTGGTACATATAGTACCAAAACTGGCGAAATATTTCCTTTAATGTTAAAACCTGGTGTAGCCATTCAAGGGGATATTAGCAATAAAGGCAAAACTGTGACAATTATTGGAGGTGGTGAATACCTCAGTCGCAGTTTTGGCGGTCAAAATGTGTCCATTGTCGGTGCTAACCAAGCTAGTTTAAGTGGTGTCACTGTTACTAACTCCAATAGTCGTGGTTATGGGTTATGGATTGAATCGAGTAATATTATAGTTCGGGAAAATACCTTTACTAATAATATTCAAGATGGAATTGCTGTCACAGGTGATGGTACAGCTAGTATTAGCAAAAATTATTTTGTTGCCAATGGTGCTAATGGTATAACTATTTCTGGGAATGCTCGCCCGGAAATCAGGGAAAATGTCTTTCAACAAACTGGTTTTGGGATTAACATTGCCCAAAATGCTGCTCCGGTAGTAGTAGCTAACCAAATTCAGGACAATAGATCGGGTATTATTGTCCAAGCAAATGCTACACCACTATTCAGGAATAATTTTATTCAAGGTAACAAAGAAGATGGTCTAGTAGTTATTGCCCAAGGTAGACCAGATTTAGGTAGTAATTATGATCCAGGGAAAAATGTATTTCGGAATAATGGTCGTTATGATATCAATGCCAAAACTGCTAAATTGATAATTTCTGCCGCTGGGAACAATCTGGTTAGTAATCGTATTAGCGGTAAAGTAGATCTTCAAGGTACAAGCGCACCTACGGACGAAAATTCTCCTTCTAATCCTTTACCAACAGCAACTTCAGGGGAGACACCAATCACTTTTTCCGCGCCCACTGTTTCCAATTCTCCTCATCAGAGAAATATAACACCTTTAAGGGTGACAACTGCCCCTAATTCCAATAAATTGCCAGAATCACCAAATAACTCTAATTCACCCCAATTTAATTCTGTGAGACTTGACTCAGGTGCTATTGAATTTGTTGCTCCTCAAGCCGTAAGGGGGGGAAATATTCGTAATTCAGTCTCGCAAAGTTATACAGCTACTGAGAAAAATGTCAGTTATCGGGTGCTTGTATTTGTTGCAAATCAGCAGCAAGAGGATTTAGTCACTTCTTTGACTACTGGTGCTTTTTATAAAGTTTGGCAAGGACGAAGGGTAATGCAAGTGGGAGTATTTAGTAGTCAAGAAAGTGCTTCTGAAGTGGTTAACATCTTCAATAGCAAAGGTTTAAAAGCAGTTATTGACTCTGAGAAGTAAAGTAATGGGTAGTGGTTGATTGATGATTTGTAAAAGCAGAAATACAGAGAACAGAGAACAGAGAACAGAGAACAGAGAACAGACTAAAATGCCAACTCCAAGTTTTCACCAGTGAGGGCTTTGAGTTTGGATGTCAAGGATTCAGTGCGATCGCTCTTTTGGGGGGTAAACTGTCCAATAGGGGGATTATTGGCAGTTTGTTGTGGGGGCAACTGTTGTGCTGGTTGAGGTGAAATGTCCGCAATAATTGCTGGTTGACTTACTTCTGTATTTTCTGCCTCAGTATCCCAGTTTTCTGCTGCTGGTGGTAAATCATGATTTATTTGGTAATTATAACTAACGTTAGCTGGTAATATTTGAGGAAATTGAGGATGTTGATATTGTTCAGTCCTGATCTCCTGTTTAGCAGGTGGTAAAACTGGTAAGGAGAGGGACGTGAGGCGTTCAGGAAATTTGCTACAAATCATGCGCTCAAATTCCATGTTAAAATGATACGTTGTCTCTCCCTTTCGCCGCCAAAAGGTCAAGATTTGCTGTACAGATATAGCTTTATAACGACCTTGATACAAAGCCTCGATTACCGCCAGGTGTAACCAATGAATGGGATATTCTACTTGCCAGCGGTCAATTAACTCACTAGCATTATATCCATTTAGATCAAAGCTATAGTGAGTTAATAATTTAGCTGCTAATTCGGCAGGAGCCGCAAAAGTTTGAGTAACGGGGGATGTTGTTAACATGGGCTATAAATTGCAGGCAATAGGCATAAACATTTCACCCATCGCATCTAGCCTAGCGTACTTTTAGCTACATGAGTGGTTTTTCACCAGCGGCAAAATTGATAGGCAATGTTTTTTATTCTACTTGTCAATTGCTGATCTGCAAAACAATATAAGGTGAGTTAATAATTTTTGTCCGTCGAGTAGCTACTAATGCTTGATAGACCATGGCCGCCACTTCAGCACGAGTGGCTTCCCTAGTAGGTGCAAGCAAATTGGGATCTGGATAATTAACAATAATTTTTTGTTGGGTAGCGATAGTAACTGCTGTTTGGGCATATTCAGGAATTTTATTCTGGTCTTTGTAGGTTAAGGTCTGTTGATTAGTTGCTGAGAGTCCCAGTCCGTTGACCAAGGAGACGATGATTTGTAACCTTTGAACCTTTTGGTGGGGACGAAAGGTGCGATCGCTAAATCCGCCCACAAAACCGCCTCTAGCGGCTATTTCAATGGCGTTAGCCGCCCAAAAATCCTTGGGTATGTCCGTAAATTCGGGGCTAGGGCGTTTAGCAGGGGGGTTAAAGGCCGTGGCAATTAAAGCCGTGTATTGGGCGCGGGTCATGGCTTGATCTGGTTGGTAAGTCCCATCAGCAAAACCTTGACTTAAGTTCATACTAACTAATGCCCGAATAAATGGTTCTGCCCAATGTCCGACAATATCACAGAAGGAGGGAATCTCTGTCTCTGGTTTGACAATATAGGAACAAGGGAGGGGATTTTCTTTGCCTATGGCTAGTAATGCCTGGTAAATTAGGGCGGCTACTTCGGCGCGGGTAATTTCCCGCAGCGGTTCTAATTGATCTGGTTGGGGATAATTCACCACTAATAATTTTTGGGTAGCTACGGTAGCGATCTTGGTGGCATAACTGGGAATTTGGGCGCGATCGCGGTATACCATTAAGATGTTAGGATTACCACCACTCAATTTTAAACCGTTGACAATGGAGACTAAAGCTTGAATTTTTGTTAAATTATTTTCTGGTCGAAATGTC
This sequence comes from Anabaena sp. FACHB-1391, assembly GCF_014696755.1. Lineage (NCBI taxonomy): Bacteria > Bacillati > Cyanobacteriota > Cyanophyceae > Nostocales > Nostocaceae > Anabaena > Anabaena sp. FACHB-1391. The sequence continues at coordinate 44,697 of NZ_JACJQS010000030.1, forward strand.
CCATCGGGAAACCCTGTCAAAAAGCCGTTCTCAGCAGCACTGGCTATGGCTTTGGCCGCCCAAAAGTTCGATTTAACATCTTTGAATCTATCTAGTTGCTTACTCTCAGGAAGTTGGAATGTCTTAGTAATCACAGCCGCATATTGAGCGCGGTTAATCGGTGTGGCTGGTTGAAAAGTCCCGTCGGGAAAACCGCTAATAAAACCTTTGCTAACCAGGGCTTCCACAAAAGCAACGGACCAATGTCCTTCTAAATCGGCAAATCTGCTACTAACTCCTATTTGACTGGGGGTATCAACAGTAGCAGTTATGAAGTCTATTAATCCAATCACCCGGGCAGGATTTAACTGATTACCAACGGAGATGATTTTTTGATTTGTAACATTTTGTAAATCGAATTTCCCCTGTTCCCGAAAAATGTTGTCGGCAGGATCTTGGGGATTTCCTAAATCGGGAACGGCATTACCATTGACTAACAAACCTCCTTGGGTATTACCGACAATCAGATTTCGTCGTAATACGGGTCTAGCATCACGAGCAAGGGCGATCGCTGTCCCATTTGCTGAAAGTTTATTATTTGCCACTAAAGGGGCTGCAAAGTCACTAATGGCTATACCTAAAGCGTTGTTTTGAAATAAATTCCGCAGCACTTCCCCTTTGCTATTCCTAGCCATGACTAACCCACTGAATTGATTATTAATAAATAAATTATCCATAATACCCGGTTTAGCATTGCCAGTAGTAAAGATTCCTTCTCTAGCACAGTTCTTAAATGTACTATTGGCTACCGTAGGAACTGATGATTCAATCCAAACACCAGTACCTTTGGCTATGGTATTAATCACGGTTACACCTAAGAGACTGGCATCACCTCGTAATAGTAAAGTGATATTCTGTAACCCGAAACTAGAGCTTTGATATTCCCCACTGCCAGAAATGATAATTTCCTGGCCTTTATTGGCTTCATTACCTACTACCAATACCCCCTGTGGAATGATGAGGGGAAATACCTCTCCATTTGCTGTTCCATAAGTTCCATTGGCCAACTGAATAATTGTTGATGTTTTTGCCTGTTTTAGGGCGCAGGTAATACTTTTCAAGGGATTGAGACGAGAACCAGTATTACTATCCTTTCCTGTAGCAGGATTCACATAAATTGTAGCAATAAGACTAGAATTAACCATTGGTTGTCAAACTCGTATGGTTTAAATGGTGACATCCATAAATTAACCATACTTTTGACACACTGAAAATTTCAAGTTGATAATTTTAGTCAAAATCTAGTTTATCCAGAAATGTGAGTTTCTGTGTGAGAACGCCAATTAATTCTTAATAGACGTAACCAACCCATCCAAATTCTCGCAGGTTGGTCAAAAAACGTGAAAATATCGCCAAAGCCCAAGTTAGTTTTTTGGTGATGTAACCAATGTTGTTCTGGTGTAGTAATAAACAATAACCTACACAAAACAATTACAGCTTGAGGTGTTTGCCTCCCTAAGGAAGTTACGTGTCTCCACCACACATGGAACTGACCAAACAATAAACCACAAATTACGCCAATGGGAGATAAACCCCATAACCAGAATGCTATCAGTAAATAAGGTAAAGCTCCCAAAATCCCATCTAAAACCACGTGGGGATTAAATGTTAAAATGGCATAGTGGCGGAAATTCTTTTTCGAGGAGTGGTGAGTTGTCAGGTGGAGGCTACCAAAAACGTGTTCAGGTACATGATAGAAAAAGGTGGAAAGGAAATCCCCCAAAATCAGTAGTAGCCAAGAGACAGCAATAGCCTCAATCATTTGATATCCTGTATACATCTATAAGCTGATAGATATACTATATTTTTTTATTTTATATTTGTGATTTTATCACTAACGGCATAACCAGAGAACAAAGATTGAGTTAACATCAGTATAAATTTAGGTTAAATTATCTATTGAGGGAATAGGTCTTAAAATTCAAATTCCTAGATTGTTGCCGCTGAGAATTTAAATATGACAAAATAAATCATGATAACACAGCCAATCTTCATGTACTGAACTTAAATAGTAGGAAATACCAACAGCGAATATTGCTAAAAGTACGGGAAATAGAACAGTAAATTCTAATTTGCCTTTTTTAACTACTTCTAAGCAAGAGATAACAATAGCTACAGGCCAGAAGATTGTAGTAATGATGAACATCATAAATGATAAAAATTTATCCTCTGGAGAAGATGTAGGGGAACGGAGGGAAAAAGTTAACCAATTAGTAAAAAAATATGCAGTCATTAGCAAATAGCTAATAAATAAAGTTAACTGGATTTGATTCACAGCACTTACTCCTTTAATAATATAAGTTAAGTTCTCATAAATATATCTATTTAAGATACATTTTGACTGAGTGCTAAAAACACATTAATCAGCAATCATACTTGATTTAAAGCTGCATTTTAGAGTATGGTGATTATGCTTATTAATGTTAATTAGCCGTTTCTAGACTGGTATAGCATAGATATTAAAAAAGTGGCAAATAAAATGAAAAATTAGATACCCTCCAAGTTAAAAATTCAAAGTTAGTATAATAAATGTCTAATTATTTAGAAACGATAATTCACAAATTATTGGGAATTTAAAACTGGTAATTAGAAGAACTTCGATAACTACAGCTGATACAAGAATCCTTTTTAAGATGTTGTTTAATACTGTCAAAATCAGTAAATTCATCAGCTACATCAATAAGATAGTCACTAGTTGTTGTTTGTAAACCAATTACCTCTACCCTAGCTCCCATACCGCTAACTGCATTGACAGCATAGGATAGATCTCCATCTCCACTGACCAAGATAGCCGTATCATAATAAGGTGCTAAAGTAATCATATCAACGGCAATTTCCACATTCAGATTTGGTTTTTTGTAATTATCTACAACTACACTCATATCTTTAGTAACTACACGATAGCCATTTCGACGCATCCATAATAGAAATCCCTGTTGCCTTTCGTTGCCAATATCCAATCCTGTATAAAAGAATGCCCGTAATAGACGAGAGGTTTTAGTTAAACTACAAAGCAATTTTACATAGTCAATTTCAATTCCCAATTGCAACGCGGTCTGAAATAGATTTAATCCATCAATGAAAATTGCAACGCGACCACGATTTTCATCATCATTTAATGCAGTATTGTTGACTGTATTGACTGGATTAGATTCTTTCCCTTTAATAGTGCCTTTAGTAGTTGGACAATACCTTTGAGGTTTTTCTTTAAGTTCTTTATATTCGTTGTTTTTTTTGCTAAGATGATTAAACTGCATTGATACCTCTAGATGTTATTATAGGGATGTTAGGAGTAAATCGAAAGTAGTACAATCTTGACTAATTTATTGACACTGCCCTAGTTAAATTAACAGTTATCAGGTATATTTTAGGCAATTTTTTGCAAGTAAATATATATTTTGCGATTTACCTGCATTTATTTTACACAAAATGCACGCTTTTGGGAAAAATTTACTATTAATTTACTATTTATTAAATATTTTATATATTATGTACCAGGGAATCAGCGAGGCTGCAAGAGGAAAGTAGATATGCAGGCCGTTATTACAAAAAATTAAGATCAGATGGGATTTATGTAGGATTGTTATTAAACTTAGTCTTTAAAAAGACATAAATTTATGGTAGTAAACTTACCCAATATTTCCGATAATTTTTTCCCAGGGTATTAGCAGTGAATTAACATTAGTTAGTGTTAAGTAGTAAGAGTTTACTGTGATACTCAGAAATTAGGTTTGTTGATATCTACTCCTGTAGCAAAAATTCTTGTCACCAAAACCTTATATACTAGACTAAACTTTGATAAACTTCAGATTTGTGTTAAGTAAGACACGATAAACTATTAGTTCCTAGATTAAATACTAGGATATTTATGGTTTTTAAGGTTTAGTAAAAACTAAATCCAGTATCATTGAAAAATCAAAGAAAAATCAAAAATTGTGTGTGGTGTGAAAATCAAGGAGTGAACAAAATGGATTTACGTGGAGATGCGTTGCAAATCCTCAAAGAGACTAGTCGAACTTTTTATATCCCAATTAGTATTTTACCATCAGGATTGCAAGAAGCAGTGGCATCGGCATACCTGTGTATGCGAGCCATTGACCAAATCGAAGATGATCCAATTCTGGATCATAAGACCAAAAAACGCTTGTTGCAAAATATTAGCCTGACATTACAATCTGGAGTAGATGGTTTTCCGCTTGATGCCTTTTCTGTGGTGTTTAAGGGACAAGAAAATTCTTTGGAAGAAGTCAGTTTACGCATTAGAGAATGGTCAATATTAGCACCGGAAAGTATTGCTCCACGGATTTGGGATGCAACGGCCGCAATGGCCGATAGAATGGCTTATTGGGCAGATAGAAATTGGAAAATAGAAACTGAAGCGGAATTAGACCGTTATACATTTGGAGTAGCGGGTGCGGTAGGGTTGTTACTCTCAGATTTATGGAACTGGTATGATGGAACCCAAAGCAACCGGACTCAAGCCATAGGATTTGGCAGGGGTTTACAAGCGGTAAATATTCTCCGTAACAATTCTGAGGATTTAACTCGTGGGGTAAATTTTTTCCCAGCGGGTTGGAATAAGGACAATCTCCAAAAATATGCTCGTCGCAATTTGATCTTAGCAGATGCTTATACCAAATCCTTGCCAAAAGGACCGGCCTTGCAATTTTGCCAAATTCCTCTGGCTTTAGCTCATGGTACTCTTGATGCTTTAGCAAATGGCAAGGAAAAGCTCAGTCGTAGTGATGTTGTTTCACTGATTGAAAACTTGATGAGTGTAAATGCTAAGGCTAGTTAGGTAAAAATTGACCAAAGTAAAAAATTTGCGTGTGAGAGATATTCATGAAAACTACTTTATTTTTGAGTCCACCGTCTTTTGATGGTTTTGATGGTGGTGCAGGAGCGCGGTATCAAGCAAAACGAGAAATTACCTCCTTTTGGTATCCGACTTGGTTAGCACAACCTGCGGCTTTAGTGCCTGGTAGTAGGTTAGTTGATGCACCTCCCCATGGGCAAACGGTGGATGATGTGCTGAAAATTGCCAAGGATTATGAACTGGTAATTATGCACACTAGTACACCGTCCTTAGCGAATGATGTTAAGTGTGCGGAGACGATAAAAGCACAAAATCCGAGTGTGCAAATTGGCTTTGTAGGAGCGCACGTTGCTGTTTTACCAGGGGAAACTTTACAGGAAAATCCGGTCATTGATTTTGTTTGTCGCAATGAATTTGATTATACCTGCAAAGAATTAGCAGAGGGGAAACCTTGGGATGAAATCAAGGGTTTGAGTTATCGGGATAAGTTGGGTAATATTCACCACACGGAGGAACGTGCTTTAATTCATGATTGGGATGCTATGCCCAGTGTATTACCAGTTTACGCCCGTGATTTGGATATTAGTAAATATTTCATTGGTTATTTGCAACATCCTTACATATCTTTTTATACTGGGCGGGGTTGTCCAGCAAAATGTACTTTTTGTTTGTGGCCACAAACCATTGGCGGACATTTATACCGTCATAAAAGCCCGGATGCGGTAGGACGAGAAATGGAGGAAGCCAAGGTTTTGTTTGGGGACAACGTGCGGGAGTATATGTTTGATGATGATACTTTTACCATTGATAAACATCGAGCGATCGCAATTAGTCAACATCTGAAGCGACTGAATTTAACTTGGAGTTGCAATGCCCGTGCTAATTTAGATTATGATACCCTCAAAACCTTGCGAGATAATGGTTTAAGGTTGTTATTAGTAGGTTTTGAATCTGGTAATCAACAAGTTCTGAATAATATTAAGAAGGGTATTAAGTTGGAAGTGGCGCGAGAATTTATGAAAAATTGCCACAAATTGGGTATTACTGTCCATGGGACATTTATTATTGGCTTACCAATAGAAACAAAGGAAACTGTAGAAGAAACAATTCGCTTTGCTTGTGAATTGAGTCCCCATACAATTCAAGTTTCTATTGCTGCACCTTATCCAGGTACAGAATTGTATGACCAAGCGCGAGAAAATGGTTGGTTTGCGAATGAATCTTTAGTAGCAACTTCCGGTATTCAAACTTCAACTTTGCAATATCCAAGCCTTTCTAGTGGGGAAATTGAAGACGCAGTAGAAAGAATGTATCGTAAGTTTTACTTCCGTCCCAAAGCGATTATTCCCATAGTGCGGGAAATGCTGGGAGATAGACAAATGTTAGTGCGTCGTTTGCGGGAAGGTAAGGAGTTCTTTGCTTATTTAAGTGAACGTCGGACTCAAGCTTTAGCTAGGTAAATCGTCTGATAGCGTAGCGTGAGGTAGCCATATCAGGATTTACAAGATTTAAGGATGTTCAGGATTTGATTTAATAATCCTGTTAATCCTTTAATCCTGGTTATCCTGATTCTGACATTTTTAATCCTAATTATGTATATACCAATGTCTTATTTAATTATTAATGCTGATGATTTCGGATTTTCTCATGATGTGAATGCAGCGATTATTCAAGCTCACGAAGAAGGTATTTTAACTAGCACTAGTTTAATGGTAACTGGTGATGCTGCACAAGAGGCGATCGCTTTAGCAAAAAATCATCCTCATTTAGCGGTTGGTTTACATCTGGTTTTAGTTTGCGGTAAATCTGTTTTACCACCAGCACAAATTCCCCATTTAGTAGACTCTCAGGGTAATTTTTCCCATAACCCCACCCAAGCCGGATTAAATTATCAATTTAATCAAGCTACCCGTGCAGAATTGCGGTTAGAAATATCTGCTCAATTAGAAAAATTCCGTGATTCTGGTTTAAATCTGGCTCATGTTGATGGACATTTACACCTTCATGTACATCCTGTAATTTTGAATATTTTAACAGAATTTGCAGCAGAATTTAAGATTAAATTCATTCGTTTACCTTCAGAAGAATTGACCAAAAATCTCAAAATTGATAGACGTAATTTACTCACTAAAATAATTTGGTCTATTGTCTTTGGACAATTACGACACTATGGAGAAGGTTTATTAAAAGCCCATCATATTAACTTTGCTGATAGGGTTTATGGATTGTTACAAACTGGTAACATAAGTGAAGAATATTTACTGAGTTTGATACCGCAAATTGAAGCCGAGTTAGTAGAGATTTATGCTCATCCTGCTTTGGTGAATACTGATACAAATAACTGTGGTGAAATAGAATTAAAAGCTTTGTTAAGTCATAAAGTGCGGGAATTGCTGACTGTGAAGGGGTTTGAGTTGAGTAATTATCACCAGTTAATTTAATTAAAAATCTTGTATAAACCTTGTATAAACATAAATATATAAAATATAATAAATATAATATTATTTGTGTTCGTTTATCAACCCTAAGCTTAATTGTATCTGCCATGCCACGCAAAACAAAAACAGCATCCTCAACCACAGTAACTCCCCTAGCACTATCTGACTTACATCTTCAGTTAGAGGGTTTAGAAAAAGAACACCAATCTCTATTAAAGCAGATTAAAAGAAAGCGTGCAGAATTAAATAACTTTATTGAAAAAATGCGTTCTTTAACAAAAGAGGTATTTCATAAAGCCAGTCCTAATATGAAAAAAATGGCAGAATTAGATGAGGAAATTCATGCTTTATTTGCGGAAATTTTCACTACAAGAAAACTGGGAAAACAAACCCATAAAAATATAGAATCACTGTACAGAAACCTACAAATGGGAGGAATTATTAGTTATAAAGCCACTGAAGAAGATCAAGAATTAGAGGAATTATCTGAAAATGATAACTTTCAAGAAAATCATCAAAGTCGTCAATATTGGGAAGCAGAAATAAATTCAGAATCCCCTGTGGGTAAAACAGATGAATCTAGAAAGGTACGACAGATATTTTTGCGGTTAGCGGAGATATTTCACCCTGATAAGGTTAAAGACAATGAAACCCAAATGACTCACACAGAAATTATGAAAGAAATTAATAAAGCTTACCAAGAGGGGGATTTAGCGAGACTTTTAGAAATTGAAAGAAAGTATGAAGTAGGAGAAATAATTGATAATAATAGCGAAAATGATTTAAATCGTAAATGCAAAACCATAGCACAACAAAATGAAATTCTCAAAAATCAGTACGATAAATTGAAGCAAGAACTCCGGTTAGCAAAAAATACCCCAGAAGGAACAATGGTTGCTGATTACAAAAAAGCAACCAAACAAGGTGTTGATTGTATTGCATTAATGCTAGAAACCATGCAAGCTCAAATTAAGTTGGTTGCGGGGATTCGTGATTTTGTTCAAGACTTTAAAGAGCAGAAAATAACCATTAAAGAATTTCTCGCAGGTCCAGAAAGTCTCCGTTCTAATCGGGAGGATATGATGGAAGACCTACTGGAAAAAATGATGGAAGAATTTGGGGAGATGATGAATTTTAGTTAGCAAATAATTTTCAGATTTGCTAAAATACAGCAAGTTCAGCTTGAGTGAGGTACACCTTGTGCGGGCAAGATGCCCCCACCACAAAAGTTTTATTATTAATATCTGTACTTCATAATATCGGGAACTGCTGTATTTGCTAATAATTATTAATTAACCATTTTTCTCATTACGAATTACTCGATGTTTTTGCAAATCTGCTAAATTACAAACTTCTAACGCCCTAGCATGAGTAGCTTCTAAAACTACGGTCGGTGCAACACCAGCTTCTAGGGCTTCTTGCCATCTGGCAGCGCATAAACACCAACAATCACCGGGTTTTAAGCCAGGAAAGCTAAAATAAGGTGCAGGTGTACTCAAATCATTACCCTGGGATTTAGTATATTGTAAAAATTCCTCTGTCACTTGAGCGCAAACGACGTGCATTCCCACATCTTGACCACCGGTAGTACAAAATCCGTCGCGGTAAAAGCCAGTCATGGGAGAAGTACAGCAAATTTCTAATTTTGTTCCCAGTACGTTTTTAGGTTCTGTCATTTGATTTTAGATTTTAGATTTTAGATTTTAGATTGATTTCACGGTCACTTGTACCATTAAGGTATTCTTGGTTATGATTCCTAAGTTTGTGGGAGTTTATCAAATTCAATTTTGCCATAGTTTAATTTAATAATTCTATCAGCTAAATGAAAATAATGATCATCGTGACTAATTACTAAGATGGTTTTTCCCTGTGCTTTTAATTCTGGTAATAATTGAGTATAGAATATATCTTTGAATAATGGATCTTGATCAGCAGCCCATTCATCAAATAGATAAATTGGGCGATTTTCTAAATATGCTGTTAATAATGCGAGGCGTTTTCGTTGTCCTTGGGAAAGGGCTGTGGTGGAAAGTTGCCCATTTTCGATTTTGACTTTATGATCCAGTTGCAATTTCTGTAAATATTTTTGGGCTTGAATATCTAAGTTATGATTTGCTAATCCTAGCAGTTCTTCAAATAAGTAAAAATCCGAAAATACTACAGAAAAATGTTGGCGATACCATTCGCGGTTGGCTTCGGTAATCGGATTTTGATCTAAGATAATTTCCCCATTGTCAGGAATATATAACCCAGTAATTAGTTTAGCTAAAGATGATTTACCGCTACCATTTCCACCAACAATAAAAACTAACTCCTGGGGATAAAGAGTAAGATTAATTGGACCAAGAATAAAGCTATTATCTTCTTGATCTGTGTAGTAAGCATGAGTAACATTTTTGAGTTGTAAACTGTGCCAATTTGTGAGAGAATTAGGAGGTGTAGTGGCAACTTCAGCCCGACTAGCTAAAGATAAACCTAAAGATTCAATTTTTTGTAACGCTACGCTGGCCTTACTAATTAATGGTAAATTATTGGAAATATTATCCATAGGTAACATTAAATAAGTAAATGTGAGAATGTAACCAGATAGAGTTTCGGCATCAATGGCGAATAAATATGGTAAAATGAAAAGGACAAAACCAATGGCAAAGAAAAATATTAATTTTCCCCAACTGGTAGTTGTGGCAAATAAAGTTAAACCTTGTACATTATGATTTCTAAATCTACTAGCTGTGGATTCTAGACGATGAGTTAAGAAAAATTGCCGCCGTTGATAATGCAGTTTGAGTTCTTTGATTCCTGCCGTAATCGTGCTAAAATTTTTAAATAAAATGTCTTGATCTTCCCGCGCTAAAGCTAATAATTTTTCTCCTCTATCTAATAACCATTTACAACTAGTAATAGCTAATAGCATTAAAACCAAAACCATGATAAACACTAACCAAGATAGCCAAGTTATATATAGTAAACATCCTAAAGCCATGGACATATCAATACATAAAAAGGGAATCACATAGACAGCATTGGCTACCGCTTGAACATCTTCTGTTAAAGTTGCTAATAAGCGCGGATTTCCTAGTTGTTCTAAATGACTTAATTCCGATGCTAATATTTGCCGACTTAACCGCATTCTTAATTGCAAAACAGCATTTTGAGATAAGCGAATTAACATGATTTGGGAAATTACGCCGGTAATTAAAGCAACGAGAACTAAAGCAACGAAACCCCAGGCTATAGTTGTCAGGGGTGAAGTATTGCTTTGACTCGCAGCACTACTAATTAAAGCAATTAATCCCGCACTACTACCACCACTCAAAAAACCTGTAATAATGGCTATTGCTACCATTTTCCAAGCAGAACGTAAAAGAAAGTAAATTAGATTCATTGGTTATTAGTCATTAGGAAAACAATTTCCCCTGCTTATGTTGATCTTCTGTTTATCTGCTATTTTATTTTACATCTATGGGGTTTATACAGCGATCGCTTTTTTGCGTAAATCTCCCCCCATAAACCCGGAATTTCATCCCCCTGTCACCATTCTCAAACCCCTTTGTGGTGTTGATAAAGGGACTTACACTAACTTAGCCTCATTTTGTCAACAAGATTACCCCCAATATCAAATTATTTTTTGTGTTCGCAGTTCTACAGATCCTAGTATAGAATTAGTTGACAAACTCAAACAACAATTTCCAGAAATAGATATTACTTTAGTCATAAATGATTATGTTCTGGGCGCAAATTTGAAAATTAGTAATTTAGCTAATGCTGTCACCATTGCTAAATATGATATTTTATTAATTGCTGATAGTGATATTCGTGTCTGTTCGGAATATTTAAAAACAGTCATTCAACCATTACAAGATGAAAAAATTGGTGTTGTTACCTGTTTATATCGTTCCACAGCCCAGGGAATAGCTACCATTTTAGAAGCTATTTGTACAGCTACAGATTTTCAACCCAGTATTTTAGTCAGCAAACAATTAGAGGGGATAAAATTTGCTTTGGGATCAACCATTGTTATCCGTAAAACAACATTAGCAAAAATTGGCGGTTTTGCAGCAGTGGCCGATTATTTAGCAGATGATTATCAACTCGGTTATTTACCAACCCAAGCAGGTGATAAAATTGCATTATCTCACTATATCGTAGAACACGCACTAGGACATAGTAGTTTATTAGATTCTATTAATCGTCAAATTCGCTGGGCCCGTTGTATTCGCGTTTCTCGTCCTTGGGGTTATCGGGGATTAGTATTTACTTTTGGGACAATTTCCAGTTTACTATTGTTGGTAACAAGTAGTGCTGCTATTTTCTCTTGGTTGGTTTTAGCCATAACTTTGGTAATGCGATTAATTATGGCTTGGGTGGTAGGAGTAAAAGTTCTCAATGACCCAGTAACTAAAAAGTTTTTCTGGTTAATTCCCTTTGCGGATATAGTGAGGTTTATAATTTGGTGTTGTGGCTTTTTTGGTAATACTATTGAATGGCGAGGAACAAAGTTTAAATTAGTTAAAGATGGTAAATTAAAAATGATTGATTATTAGAGAATATTTTAACAGTATTACAGTATAGGACTCCTATTTGATTTTTGATAGCTTGCGTGGCGTAGCCATACAAGACTCAGTAGGTATCAATTCTGTCTTTCTTCCTGTGTTCCCTGTTCCCTGTTCCCTGTTCCCTGTTCCCTGTTCCCTTTTAACAACATGATTCAACCCCGTAAACAGTTTGCTCAACATTGGTTAAAAAGTGATAAAGCACTTAACGCAATTGTCCAAGCCGCTAATTGTCAAGAAAGTGATAAAATTCTGGAAATTGGACCCGGTACAGGAATTTTAACCCGTCGTTTATTACCACTGGTGAGATCTTTACTCGCGGTAGAAATTGATCGGGATTTGTGTAAATTACTCGTCAAACAAATAGGTGAAAAAGAAAATTTCTTACTCTTGCAAGGTGATTTTCTGACTCTTGATTTACCGTCGCAATTAACAGCATTTGCTAATTTCCAAAACCAGAATAAAGTTGTTGCGAATATTCCCTATAATATCACCGGTCCAATTATTGAAAAGTTACTGGGAACTATTTCTCATCCTAACCCAAAACCTTTTGATTCTATTGTTTTATTAGTGCAAAAAGAAGTAGCAGAAAGATTATATGCTAAACCGGGTTCTCGAACTTTTGGCGCCTTGTCCGTACGGGTGCAATATTTGGCAGATTGTGAGTTAATTTGTACAGTTCCCGCTGCTGCATTTGTACCACCACCAAAGGTAGATTCGGCTGTAGTGCGCTTGACTCCTAAAAAAATAGCAATTCCAGCCCATGACCCCCAAAAATTAGAAAATTTAGTTAAATTGGGATTTGGATCAAAACGGAAAATGTTAAGAAATAATTTACAATCAGTCATTGACCGCGATCGCTTGACACAATTTCTGGAAGAATTAGAAATAAATCCCCAAGTTCGCGCTGAAGACCTCAGCGTTATACAATGGGTATCACTGGTAAATACCATAGGGAATCAATAGCCGGAGAGATCATCAAAATACTGGTCTTAACTCTGGAATTTTCCCAATTACCAATTATCCATTACCAATTACCCATTACCAGCCCTCACAAATATGATGAATGTTCAAATAGACATCAATAAACATTATGCGTTCTTATAGTTTAATTGCACCGGCCAAAATCAACCTGTATTTGGAAATTATCGGCAGTCGTACTGACGGATATCATGAATTAGCAATGATACTCCAAAGCATAGATTTATCCGACCAAATTGATATCCATACTGCCAGCACTGAAAATATTCGTATCTACTGTAATCACCTTCAAGTACCCACAGATCAAACCAATCTAGTTTACAAAGCAGCGGAATTAATGGCCAAGGAATTTCCCCAGGCTTTTAGTAATTTTGGCGGTGTTGATATTACCATCAAAAAAAATATTCCGGTTGCTGCTGGTTTAGCTGGAGGTTCTACCAATGCCGCAGCCGTATTAGTGGGAATAGATTTACTTTGGGATTTGGGATTAACCCAATCAGAATTAGAAGAATTAGGCGCGAATCTCGGTTCAGATGTACCATTTTGTATTGGTGGAGGAACAGCTATTGCCACTGGTAGAGGTGAAAAACTTTCACCCCTGCAAAGTTTAGATAATCTACATATAGTATTAGCAAAATATCGCAGTTTAGAAGTTTCCACACCTTGGGCATATAAAACCTATCGGCAACAATTTGGCATTAACTATGTGCAAGATGCAGATACTTTTGCGACTCGTGCTAGTGCATTTCATTCAGAAGCCATGGTCAAGGCCATTTTACATCGAAATACAGAAGAGATTGCCCAAAAAATACATAATGATTTAGAGAAAGTTGTACTACCAGCTTACCCCCAAGTATTGCAATTACGAGAATTATTCGCCAATCAAAAAGAAGTTTTAGGGACAATGATGTCCGGTTCTGGCCCTTCAGTGTTTGCTATTGTCGAATCTCAAAATCAAGGAGAAATAGTCAAGCAGCGAATACGTGAAGCTATTCCTGATCAAGATTTAGAATTGTTTGTAACACGGACAATTAAACATGGAATTAAAATAGGTTAATTGGATCATTAATATGGTTAAATCTTGTGGTGCGGGCATCCTGCCCGCTATAATTATACAAATTCAATGCAGTACAGTTCAGTAGCGGATTCCAGTCGTCTCACAGCTTAAAACCTATTCAGCTTCAATTTTAGCTTCAATTTTAAATTATTATGAATGAACCAAAAGAAACACCATCAGCAGATATTTCCACTCAAGTACCACCCACCCCTTTACGCTGTCTAACCGGGGCAATTATGTCAGGAGGATTTGCATTTGCGGCTTATTCTCTGATGATATCAATCGCCACTACTTTTGCCCGTAAACCCATCCATTCCGATAACCAAATGGTAATTAACATTGGTTCGGCTGTGCGTACCTTGGTAGTAGGTGTAGTCGCCTTGGGAATGGGAATATTTGGATTAGTTGCTTTGGGCTTATTAGCCTTAGCAATTCAACTGATTATTCAGCAATTAACTAATCCTAAAAGTAGTTAATTTTAATTTTATTTAAAACTTGTCCCTCTCCCACTAACTACAGGTACAGGTTTAGCTAATGGTGAATTATTTTCATTTTTGATAAATTGCAACTTGGTATTTTTTGAAGTTGAAGTTAACTGATGTTTTTTACGCCAATGGGCGGGAGATAAACCATGATGTTGGCTAAACTGTCGGGAGAAATGAGAAGTATTTTGATAACCTAATTTAGCAGCAATTTCTTCAATTGTCTGATGCGTATTTTTTAATAAAGCCCGTGCTGCTACCATTCGTCGTTCGATAATCCAAGCAGTTATTGCTTTTCCTGTTTGTTTCGCAACTTGATTAGTTAAATATGCAGAAGAATAGCCCACAGCTTCTGCAACATCAGAGGAAGTAATTCCTTCTTGGTAATTAGCTTCAATATAATCAAAAACATTTTTCAGACGGGGAATAATTGGAAAAATTGACTGACAATTTACTGATGTAGTCAAGAATTGCGCTGGTGCTAATTGATGGGAATTTGTAGCATACCAATATCTAAAAAGAGCTTGTTTTTGTAATCTAACAGCAATAGCCCGCAGTAACTCATTCCTTGTTACAGGTTTAGTTAAATCCCACATTCCGCACCCTGAACTGTCACAGATCAAAAAAGCAGAGATAGTAGTACATAATAACTAACGATCAATTAAAGAGAAATAAGCTTAATGAGAATACATATCATTAAAA